>JBBQCQ010000527.1:0-3603 GCA_038318835.1 Gemmatales bacterium
AGTTCGACGCGGCCGCCCTCGACGCCGACCTGCACGCAGGCCACATTCGTGAACGCACGACCGGATCGGTAGACGCCGGCCTCGTACTTCAGGATGTCGTCCGGCCCCGGCAGTGCGGCGAAATCCAGGTCGGTGCCGGCCACGGTAATCAACGACCCACGAACGTGCGGGGTGCCATCCGGCCCGACGAGCCGTAGGCGAATCTTCGCTTCGACCGTCGCGAGTTTCATCACGCGCAGGCCGGTGCGGGTGCGGGCCGGTCGGCCGAGCATGTCGCGGCCGAACGCATCCTTGAACCGTGTCAGCACCACGCACTTGCACGTGCCCGTGTCGTCCACGCGATCCTCGACCTTCAGCAGCGTGTACCCGTAGGGCACGCCGGTGCGAAGCGTCGGCAGTTGGCCGCGGAAGTTTTTCGGCAGGGGGTTCTTCGGGTCGGCCGGCTTCAGCACATCGCGGATGGCCGACACCATCAGCACATCGCCGGGCTTCACCCACTTCGCCGGCGACGCCACGGCCGCCCCGCGGAACGTCACTTTCACATGGTCGTCGTCGCCCGAGATCAGCGCGGCTGTGCCGACCGGGCCGAAGTCGGGTTCGACCAAGAGCGCGGCCACGCGGCCGAGCATGTCCGTGGTGCGGGTGGTCTGTTTCCGCAGGACCGGCGACGCGATGCCGGTGAAGCCGTCGAGTTGGCGGGCCGCAAGGTGGAAGACGCCATCGGTGTAATCGACCGTGAGAATGTGCGTCTTCGTGCCGGTCAGTTCGCGGGCCGGGTCGGGGTCGAGCGCGGCCCAGCCCTTCTCCTCGAACGCCTTCAACAGCGGGTGTTTGGCGTCGGCCCCCTTCGTAAAATCGATGACCTCCACGTCGCCGGCCGGGGCGATGGCGGCCCGCAACGCCGCCCGAAGTTCGCGCGCGAGTTGCTTCCGCACGGAGTCTGAAAGGATTGGGTGCTCTGCGCACCGCAAACCGACCTGCCAGCGGTACGGGGCATTCGGTTCCGGGTCGAGGGCGACCCTCGGAGTTTGGCCCCGGCCGGAATCGACCGCCAGCAGAATCAGGAAAATCGTGACAACAGAACGGGTCGGCATTGTTCCCACTCGCGGTTTAGTAGGCTAATGTTAACTGTAGTGTACCGCGCCCCCCGCCACGATGATAACGCCGAGATGCTCTCCATGTTGAACCCGCGATTGATGAAACCGGCCCAGAGTTACCAGGTGGGGTTCGAGGTGTCGATCCGTGCCCCGCGCGAGCGCGTATGGACAGCACTCGTTCAAGAGACAACCAACTGGTGGCCGAAGGACTTTTTCTCGGCGGAAAACCCGGAAGGGTTCGTCATCGAGGGGCAACTCGGCGGCCGCGTGTACGAGGCGTGGCACGGCGGTGGCGGCGTGCTGTGGGGCACGGTCGTCGTCTGGTCGCCCGGCTATCGCATGACGTGGGCGTGCGAAATGTACCCCGACTGGACCGGGCCGGGCCGATCGTTCGTGACGTTCGACCTGGAAGAGCAGGGACTGGAAACGCTCATCAAGGTGTCGGACTCGGGCATCTGCATCAGTGCCAGCCAGGCCGCGACGAGTCTGGGCAGCGGATGGCAGCGGCTCATCGGCATGCACTTCAAGAGCTACGTCGAGGCCGCGATGTGGACTGGCCCCGGTAACGTCTATGACTCCGGCCGACTGAACGTCCACTTCGACATGTCGCCCGCCAACGGCAGCGGCAGCACCCGCGTGCCCCCGCCCCGACCGCGGATGTGAGCCGGACTTCGGAACTTCGGCGCTCTTGCCTTCGCCGGTCGTTCCGCTATCTTTTCTGTTCTGCGAACCACCGAACTCACGAACTGGGTTGATCCGATGTCAATCGATAAGAGCCTGAAGCGCAAGGGCGGCATGACCCGCATCCGCTGCGTCATGAAGCGGACCGAACGCATCGCCAAGATGATGGAAGACGGCAAGTGGCTGGACGGCCAAAGCCCGTTCGGCCTGCCGAAGACCCGCGTGGTCAAGGTTGCCCTCAAGAAGAAGCCGAAGAAGGAAGCCGGCGAGGGCGAAGCCGAAGCTACCCCGGCCAAGAAGTAGCCACCCGGCCGGGTCGAACGCACACCGCAACCGTGACGGCCTACCCGTCGCGGTTCTTTGTTTTTTCGGTCTCCCCTGGGGCGGGTTCATGCCACAAATTCCGATCGCGCTGGGCAGCAACGTCGGCGACCGCCGCGGATACCTCGACGCCGCCCTGCGGCGCTTGCGGGTCGAACCGCACGTCCGCGTGGTCGCCGTGTCGCCGTACTACGAAACACCGCCGGTCGATGCCGTGCCGGACTCGAACAACTACCTGAACGCCGCCGCCTTGCTCGACACCGACCTGCCGCCGAACGCGCTGCTGCGGCGGTTTCTGGAAATCGAACACCAACTCGGCCGCCGCCGGCCGGTCGCAGCGCGGCGGGCCGACCTGTCCCCGCCGCGAACGCTCGACCTGGACTTGCTCTGCTACGGCGACCAAATCTGGGATTCGCCGGAACTCATTCTACCGCACCCGCGAATGCACGAACGCTCCTTCGTGCTCAAGCCCCTGGCCGACATCGCCCCGGACCTCGTCCACCCGGTCTTGAAGCGAACCGTCGCCGACCTGCTCGCCGACCGCCCGGCCGATGAGCGGGATGCCGTGAAGATGCCATCGTTCAGCGAGGACTCGACTCGCCACCTGTTCGCGGGCGTGCGAGTGCTCGTCACCGGGTCCACCAGCGGCATCGGCCGGGCCATCGCCACCGCCTTCGCCGAGCGCGGAGCCGACGTGCTGATTCACGGCTACCGCTCCCGCGAAACCGCCGACACCGTCGCTAGCCAACTGCGCGCCTACGGCCACGACTGTCGGGCGGTGCTCGCCGACCTGCGCCAACCGGCCGAAGTCGACCGCCTGGCGAAAGAAGCCTGGGACAGCCTCGGCGACGGCCTCGGCGTGCTGGTGTGCAACGCCGGGGCCGACACGCTGACCGGCGACGCGGCGAATTTGACCTTCGAGGAGAAGCTGGAAACGCTGCTCGCGGTGGACCTGAAGGCGACGATGCGACTGGCCCGCACGATCGGCGATAAAATGAAGGCGGCCGGCCGTGGCACGATCTTGACGATGGGCTGGGACCAGGCCGAGACCGGCATGGAAGGGGACAGCGGCCAACTCTTCGGGGCAGTGAAGGGGGCGGTGATGGCCTTCACCCGCAGTCTGGCCCTCAGCCTCGCGCCGCAGGTGCGCGTGAACTGCCTGGCCCCCGGCTGGATTCGCACCGCCTGGGGCGAGACGGCGTCGGTCGCGTGGCAGGACCGCGTCCGCCGCGAAACCCCGCTCGGCGTCTGGGGCTTGCCCGACGACCTGGCCTCGGCGGCCGTGTGGCTCGCCTCGCCGGGGGCGAACTTCCTGACGGGGCAGATCGTGCGCATCAACGGCGGGGCCGTGCGCTGACTTCAACCCTTCAGCCAGTCCCAGCCCTTGCGATACTCCTTCGTCACGAACTTCGTCGCGGCCGGCGAATTCGCGAACGCCATCTTCTCAGCGTCCCACTGCAACTTCTGCCCGTCGCCGGCTCGCACGGCGATGTTTCCCAGCAAG
>JBBQCQ010000528.1:0-3600 GCA_038318835.1 Gemmatales bacterium
TCCGGAACCCTCGACGAACCCTGCCGCCGGTCCGTCATGATTATTAACCCGAACGGGCTGCACATGCGGCCGGCCACGACGTTCGCGCAGCTCGCGGCCGGCGTCGCCAGCAATGTCATCGTCTGGCACGGTGAGAAGCGGGCGAACGGCAAGAGCCTGTGGGATCTGATCGGCCTGTGTGCCCTCCGGGGCACGGAACTGATCGTCGAGGCCGACGGACCGGACGCGGAAGTCGTTGTCGGTCAGTTGGTCGCAATCCTGGCTTCACCCGGCGATCCGGATTAGTTACGCTGGTAAAAGGCCTCCGCGCCGATGGGTCGCGGGCCGCTCGATCTTTCCTCTGTTGCCTGCCGACCGCCCCGCGATCGGCCCGACCTACCGGCGGAGTGAATGGAAAAGAAGCACGGGATCAAGGCCTCGCCCGGCATCGCCATCGGCCCGGCCCTGGTGTTAGACACCGAGGGTGTCCGCATTCCCCGTCGCACCGTTCCGCCCGAACAAGTCCCCGGCGAACTCGCCCGCCTGCAAGTGGCCATCCACCGCGCTACCGCCGACTCCCGCACCCGCGAACAGGAGATGACCACGCGCCTGGGCAAGGACATCGGCAAAATCTTCGCCTCGCACGCGCTCCTGCTCAGCGATCAGGCCCTCCGGTACGACATCGAGATGCTCATCAAGGCCGAGTCGTACTCGGCCGAGTACGCCGTCAGTCGGTGCATTCGCGCGCGGGTAAAGGGCCTCGACGACACCGGCAACGAGATCGCCATCCGCATCCGGGCCGACTTCATCGACGTGGAGAAGCAACTCCTTCATGTTCTGCTCGGCGAAAACCCGGAGTCGCCCGACACGCTGACTGAAGCCGTCATCATCCTGGCGCACGACCTGACGCCGAGCGAAACCGCTATCTTCAACGCGAAGACGGTGCAGGGGTTCGCTACCGAGTCGGGCGGGCCGACCAGCCACACGGCCATCCTCGCCGGCGCACTGAATATCCCGGCCGTGGTTGGCCTGGGCAAGTTGCTCGCCGATGTGTCCGGCGGGGACATGATTATCATCGACGGCGACGAAGGCGTGGTCATCATCGAGCCGGACGAGGACACGCTCGCACGATACCTCGAACGCCTTCAGTCGAACGCCGACCATCCGGCCCGCTACGAGGAACTCCGCGATACGGAATCCGTGACGAAGGACGGCGTGCCCATCGCCTTGCTTGGGAATATCGAATTCCCGACGGAATCGCTCGCATGCATCGAGAAGGGGGCCGGCGGCGTCGGGTTGTACCGCACGGAGTTTTTGTACGTCAACAAGACCGGCGACCCGACGGAAGAAGAGCACTACGCCGCCTACCGCGAGGTGCTGGCTACGCTCGGCCCGAACCGTCCGGTGATCATTCGCACGCTCGACCTGGGGGCGGACAAATTCTCGCCGGCCACCCGCGGCATGCAGGAGAAGAACCCGTTTTTGGGCCTCCGCAGCGTGCGGTTGTGCCTGCAAAATCGGCCCCTGTTCAAGACGCAACTGCGTGCGATTCTGCGGGCCAGTGTGTTCGGCGACCTGCGGATCATGTTCCCCATGGTCAGCACGGCGTTAGAACTGCGGCAATGCATCAGTTTGATCCGGGAAGTGGAAGAAGACCTGCACGATGCCGGAATCGACTACAAACCGAACGTCCCACTTGGTACGATGATTGAAGTCCCATCGGCGGCGATCATGGCCGACGTGCTGGCGAAACAGGTCAGTTTCTTCTCAATCGGAACAAACGACCTGGTCCAGTACACCCTCGCGGCCGACCGGGACAACGAGACGGTGGCCAATCTCTACAGCCCTGTCGATCCGTCGGTTTTGCGGCTCATCCAGATGGTGTCGCAGGCTGGCAATCGACAAGGGATTACGGTCAACGTCTGCGGCGAGATGAGCGGCGAACCTCTGTACACTGCCCTGTTGCTGGGCCTGGGTATTCGAGACTTCTCCGCGACACCTCGCAAGATTCCTGAACTGAAACACGTTATTCGGTCTCTAACGATACCCGAGGCCGAGCGGGTGGCCCACGACGTTCTCCCGATGGAGACGGCCCGCGATGTGGCGAGTTACTTACGCGGACATTTACGCCGCTTTCTCCCCGAACTGGCCGAGTGATGGTTTTGGCTTCGCCGACCGCACTCGCCGCAGGGTCGAGACGACGATGAGGATCACCCGACAACCCGTTTCGCCAGCTCGTGTGCCCAGCACACCCTGGCCTCGGACCGCCGGCCTCTGCGCGTCTTCACCCCGTTCTCGGGAGGGCGGCCGGAGGGGGTAACGCCGTAACGCTTCGCGCGTCGCGGCCCCCACAGCCGATGGTCGGAGACAAGCTTCGTTTTCGTTTCGAGAAGACCGGCGACCTTCGCCTGCTCAGCCACCACGACCTCATGCGGTGTGCCGAGCGGATGATGCGCCGGGCCGCCGTTCCGTTCAAAATGACGGCCGGCTTCCACCCTGCCCCGCGGCTCGTCTTCGCGCTCTCCCTGTCTCTCGGCATCGTCGGCCGACAAGAAGTCGTCGAACTCGAACTCACCGAACCCCGCGACGCGGACGACATCCTCGCCGCTTTCCATCAGCACGCCCCGGTCGGTTGGACCTTTACGAGTGTGAAGGTCGTGCCGATGAAGGCGTCGGCCGTTGCCCGCCGCATCGTCTATCGGTTGCCGCTGCCGCCCGACCGCATCGCCGCCGTGCAAGAGCTTGCCGAAACGATGATGGCATCCGCCGAAGTCTGGACCGACCGCCACCACCCGCGGCCGCGGCAGGTGAACATCCGCCAGTATTTGCGGGCAATTCGCGTGGCAGTCAATGCTCTGTCGCTCGACATCTGGGTCACGCCCACCGGCACCGCCCGTGCTGACGAACTGCTGCAACTACTCGGCGTGGCCGACCTCCTCGACGAGGGGGCCGTGCTGGAACGCACCGAACTGGAACTCACCGACGAAACACCGCCGGACGCGGTCGACGCCCCGCCCACGGGGCCGGCGATCACGCGGCGACTGGACCTGCCGTTGGGCGCGGTGCCCAACGACGACGAACCCTCGCCGACCGCCACCTGGGGACTCTCCCCAAATGGCCCGGTCGTCGAATAACATTCGCTCGCGCTTCGCGAGCCGAAACACGCCGCCCGCCCGCGGCTTCACTCTTGAGGATCGAATGAAAAAAGAAATGCTCATCAACGCGGCGCAGCCAGAAGAGTGCCGCATCGCCATCCTGGAGGATGGCATTCTCGAAGAACTTTACGTCGAGCGAGCCAACCAGGAAACCTACGTCGGCAACATCTACAAGGGCAAGATCGTCAACATCGAGCCGAGCATTCAGGCCGCGTTCGTGGACTTCGGCGGCGGCCGCAACGGTTTCCTCCATGTCTCCGACGTGGACCCGGCGTACTTCAAGCATTTGCTGCCGAAGGACGTGGCCGCTCAGCTCGAAGCCGAGCAGGACGAAGAGTTCGGCGTCGACCGCCCCGACCGTGGCACCCGCGATCGGGGGCCGGGTCGTGGCGAACGTGGCGAACGTGGCGAACGCGGTCGTGGTCGCGGCGAACGTGGTGAACGCGGCGAGCGCCGCCCCCGCGAG
>JBBQCQ010000529.1:0-3594 GCA_038318835.1 Gemmatales bacterium
AGGTAGTAGTAAGAGAGCAGGCCGAGTTGCGTCCGCGGGTCGGTCATGTTGGCGGCCGATCCGGGTCGGCCGTCGAGCACGATGACGGCGTTCGGGCCGGCCGCGCCCAACCGCGACTTCACGATGTCGGCGGCATCGCCGACCTGCGACCAATTCGCATCGTTTGGCCGCAGGAGGAACTCTTCCAGGGCAGCCCCGGCCGCCACCGTCACGGCCGTCGCATCTTTGAAACCGCCGGTGGTGTTGGCCAGGATCACCCGCCCCGGCGAGGCATCGCGGATAGCCTGCACCACGCCGCCCATCAGCGTGCTGTAGTTGGCGGTCGGTTCTAGCACGGCCGTCGAGCCGACGGGCTGCCGGCCGTTGGCGTTGTCCAGGAAGAACCCGTCGGCGAGCGGGTTAGCGGCGAGAATCTGCGGGTAATACCCGGCGGCCCACGCCTTCAGACCCGTCGCGGCCGGGTTGGTGATGAACCGCATCTGCCCGTAGTTCGGGTAGAACAGCCGCGACTCGCTGACGAATCGCGCGTCGAACCCGGCCCGTCGGCTGGCATACTCGGCATCGTTCAGGTAGCCGTCGGCGTCGGCGTCGGCCTTCGTGTCGAAGGCGGGGATGGTGCCCTTGATCGTGCCGCCGGCCCCGACATAGTCGCGGCCGAGGATCGACTTCGCCTCCGGAGCCTGGGCGGCCGTGCCGGCCGTGGTGCGGATGCGGACGGCGTAGAGGCGGTTGGTCGCGCTGCCCTGGGCGGACGGTACCCAGTCGGCCGGCGGGTCGAAGGCGATCTTGCCATCGGCCGTCAGGCCGGTCGTGCTGTCGGCGAGCAAGGGTAGCGGCTTCCAGGCAGTTGGGTTGCCGGCCGCATCGACCGCGGCGACGTATTCCCACGCGCCGGCCCACCCGGTCTGGGCGGCCGTCTTCAGCGTCACGTTTACTTCGCGGAAGCGATCCGGGAAGCTGAGCGTGACGGCCTCGCCGCTTCCGCCGAACGCGACTCCGGCCGGCCGGGTGCCACGCGCTTCCCAGGTCTGGTCGGTCGCCCCCCGCGTGACGGCCCAGAACCAGTTCACCGCCAGCGACGACGAACTGTTCCCGCTGAAGGCCGTGGCCTGGGCCACATGGTAGAACGCTGGCTCGCGGTCGATGCCAGCGGAGTCGGCGTAAGTCAGCCACGACGTGAGCAGTTCCTGGTAAAGGTTCGACACATTCGTGTAGATGAACTGCTGCGAGTTCGGCGCGACGGCCTTGAACGTGTCGAAGTACTTCGGGTTCGGCACGATCAAGTCGATGGAGTTCGCAGCCAGATCCCGCTCGAACGACCCCGTCGGCGTGCCGTCGTAAGCGAGCTGCGCGAGACGGATGTGCGAGTAGTGCTGAACCGGGGTACTCGGCACCGCCGGAGGTGCAACGACCGGGGGTGAAACAACCACGGGCGGAACCACGACCACAGGCGGCACAATCACCGGCGGCACCACGACAGGCGGCACCACGACAGGCGGAACTTCCAATACTGGCGGCATGACGACGGGCGGTGCTTCGACGACGGCGGGCGGTACTTCGACGACGGGGGGCGGTACTTCGACGACGGGCGGAACGACGACCGGCGGGCTTACCGCAACGGGCGGGACGACCGGCAGTTCGACCACGACCGGCGGTTCGACCACGACCGGCAGTTCGACCACGACTGGCGGAACCACCGGCGGCAGGTCCTCGACCGGCGGGGGCACTTCGACCGGCGGCAGCGGCGTGACCACCACCGGCGTCGCGTCACTCGACATCACGCTGAAGTCATCGACGTAGCCGGTGCCATAGGGGCCGGACTGACGGCCGATGCCCGCGAGGCCGGACGGCGGCTGGACGCTCACTGCCGTCGCCAGCACGTCCACGGCGGCGGCCTGCCAGTGCCCGTCGGGGGCGAGGAACTCGCTTGTGTTCGCCCCCTGCACGCTCACAGACACCTGGCCGCCGGTCATCTGCACGCGGACGTTCAGCCACGTCGTCGAAATCGGTTGCGTCGTCCCGCTCGACGCCAGGACGTGTTCTTGCCCGTCAACCGACTCGACGACGGACACACTACCGGGGCCGACCGTGACGCCGACGTAGGAAGCGGTCCCCGTGTCCAGTGCCGACCCGCGAGCGAACAAGAGGACCGGGGCGGGGTTGTCGGACAACACGTAGGCTTGCACCGACACATCGCCGGGGTTGAGGGTGCTCGTCCAGATGCGGGACTGCACTCCGAGGGTGCCGTAGAGGGCAAGCGATTGTTGGCCCGAGGTAGCGTGGTCGCGGGTGACGGCGGCATAGTCCCCGCCGTTGCTCGCCCACTCTTGCCAGCCGCCGGGGGCGAACGGGTAGAGACTCGTGTCGAAGCCGTCGACGGCGGGAGTTTCACGGGCTTCGAGCTGGGCGCAGACGGGCACGAACCGACGGGCGGGCAGGCGGGGCATCCGTGACTCCTGGGTGTCGATCAAAGCGAGCGGCCCCAGACGCCGACTACCCCCGCGGCAGATCATCTGCGCGGACGCGGTCGAATCCTGGGGCAGTCCTTGCCATCCGTTGTTCAGTCAGATGATCGGCCCGGACGTGCGAATTCCGCCAGAAAACGCCGCGAGGTTCCCGCACCTGCCGTGCGAGAACCCCACGCTAACACCGAGAATAGAACGAACCCGCCGGACGGCTCAAGGCTCCCAGGACGAACCGCCTTCGCCAACCTTCACGACCCGCACTGTCGGAAACCGCGAGCCGCCCTCGATCGGGTGTCCGGCCAGTACGACCACCCGCTGACCGACTTGCACAACTCCTGCCCGGTAGGCATCGCGGACGGCCGCCTCCATGCGATCCTCGCCGGGGGCAAGCCATCCGAGCGGCACGGGCTGAATCCCCCACACGAACGCCAACCGCCGCGGGACCACATCGCCCGGTGCGAGGGCGATGATCGTCGCCGACGGCCGGTTCCGCGCCAGCAGGCGGGCCGTGCGGCCGGTGAGCGTCGGCGTCAAGATCGCTTGCGCCCCGACCGACTCGGACAGTTCGCACGCCATCTGCGTCAGGTGGTCGTCGATTTCGTCGACCGGGTGGAATAGCCCCCGCTGCGGGCGGAAGTACTTGGTCGTCTGCAGGTGCTTCTCCGTCTCTTCGGCGATGCGGGCCATGCACTTCACGGCCTCGACCGGATACTGGCCGACGGCCGTCTCGCCGGACAACATGACGGCGTCGGTGCCGTCGAAGATGGCGTTGGACACGTCGCTGGCCTCGGCCCGCGTCGGCCGCGGGTTCTTCTGCATCGAATCGAGCATGTCCGTGGCCGTGATAACCGGCTTGCCGCGGAGGCGGGCCTCGGTGATGAGTTGCTTCTGGGCCATCGGCACTTGTTCGAGCGGAATCTCGACGCCGAGATCGCCGCGGGCGACCATGATGCCGTCAAACACGTCGATGATGTGCGCCGCCTTTGCCACGGCCTCGGGGCGTTCCATCTTTGCCAGGACCGGCCCGCGATAGCCGTGCTTGCCGGCCTCGGCCCGCAGTTCGTCCGCCGCCTCCGGCCCCCGAACGAACGACAACGCAAGCCAGTCGGCCTGGCACCTCACCGCGACC
>JBBQCQ010000530.1:0-3592 GCA_038318835.1 Gemmatales bacterium
CCGCACGTTACCCTGATGGAAAAAGGTTTCGTCAAGGAACAGGACCTGATGCCGGTCCTCGCCGACGAGTTCGGCATGGAGTGGGTGGACCTGACGCAAACCACGGTCGAAGCGGAAGCCCTCATTGGCTCACCGCTTAAACTGCTCAATCGCAAGAACCTGATGCCCATCTCGCGGCACAATGGCACCCTTGTGGTTGCCACGGCCGACCCCTATGACGTCTACTCCCTCGACGAACTGAACACGCTCACCGGCCTGCACATTCACCCGGTTCTCGGATCGGCCCGCGAAATCACCCGCCTTATCAAATCGCATTTCGGCATGGGCGGCGACACCGTCTCAGCCCTCGTGGAAGAGCGCAAAGACGACATCGAGTTCCTGGAAGACTTTGAGGCGGACGATAGCGAACTGGCCAAACAAGCCCAACAAGCCTCGGTAGTCAAGCTCGTCAACGAGTTCCTGGTGGAAGCTGCCAACGAGCGAGCGAGCGACATCCACCTCGAACACGAGGAAGGCAGCATCCGCGTGCGGTATCGCGTGGACGGGTTGCTCCAGGAACAAAAGCTACCGCCAGCGATCAATCAGTTCGCCAACGCGATCGTCAGCCGGTTGAAGATCATGGCCCGGCTAAACATCGCCGAGAAGCGGTTGCCGCAGGACGGCCGGATCAAGATGCGGGTACAGGGCCGCGAGGTGGACGTGCGGGTGTCGATCATCCCCATGATCCACGGCGAAGGCATGGTGATGCGTTTGCTCGATAAGAGTCGCATGGTGTTCAGCCTGAAAAACATCGGCTTCGCCCCCGACATCGACCGCCGCTTCCGGCAACTGCTCGACCTCCCGCACGGCATCGTGATCGTCACCGGGCCGACGGGGTCGGGGAAATCGACGACCCTCTACAGTGCGCTGAACGAAGTCAAGAACGAGACGCTGAAGATTATCACCGTCGAGGACCCGGTCGAGTATCAGCAGCCGGGCATTAGCCAGATTCAGACGCACGCGAAGATCGGGCTGACCTTCGCCGCGGCCCTGCGGTCGATCCTTCGGCACGACCCGGACGTAATCTTGATCGGCGAAATGCGGGACCTGGAAACGGCCCAGTCCGCGATTCAGGCGTCGCTCACGGGGCACCTGGTTTTCAGCACGCTGCACACGAACGACGCCCCGAGCGCGTTCACCCGGATGACCGACATGGGCGTTGAACCGTTCCTCGTGTCGTCTACTGTCGAGGGGATCATGGCCCAGCGGTTGGTGCGGACGATCTGCCCCGACTGCAAGACCGATTACACGCCGGAACTCGACGAAATTCCGATCGACTTCCCGCGGAAACAGATGGACGACGGCAGCCCGCTCGTCCTCCAGAAGGGCCTGGGATGCCGGGCGTGTCGGCAATCGGGCTACCGCGGGCGGACCGGCATTCACGAACTGCTCGTGGCCAACGACTTGATTCGCGACCTGATCGTGCAGCGGACGAACTCGATGGTCATCCGCGTCGAGGGCATGAAGAACGGGATGCGGACCCTCCGCCAGGATGGGTGGCTCAAGGTGCTGAACGGAGTCACGACCGCGGACGAAGTCGGCCGAACGACGGCCGGCGATATTTCCTAACACTCGAATGCGACCATGCCCGACTTCACCTACGAAGCCCTCGCAAAGACCGGCCTGAAACAGACCGGCACGCTCACCGCCGGGTCGGAACGCGAAGCCGCGTCCGTGCTCGACTCGCGGGGACTCTTCCCGGTCAAAATCGTCTCGGCCGGCGATGGCTCATCCGGTGGCGGGTTCTCGCTCTTCAACGGGGTCAGCAAGCGGGAAATTGCCACGCTCTTTTCCCAACTCGCCGACCTGTTGCACTCCGGCGTGCCGCTGTTGCGGTCGCTTGAAATTTTAGAACGCCAGACGACCAACAAGCGGATGTCCTCGACGATGCGAGATGTGCGTCTGAAAGTCGCCGACGGGCAAAGTCTCTCGCAGGCGATGGCCCTGTACCCGAAGGTGTTCAACGAACTCACCGTCAGCATGGTGCGAGCCGGGCAGGAAGGCGGCTTCCTCGAAGACGTGCTGAAACGGATCGCGAGCTTCACCGAACACCAGGAAGACCTCAAGGCAAAAGTGATCGGCGCACTGGCCTACCCCGTCTTCCTGGCGGTGGCTGGGTTCCTCGTGCTGAATGTGCTCATCATCTTCTTCGTGCCGATGTTCGAGCCGATCTTCGAGAAGCTTAAGGCCCAGAATCAACTCCCGGTTCTGACCACATACCTCATCAACTTTAGCCACTTCCAGCAGTCTTGGGCCGGCCTGCTCGGGGCGGTCGGCGCGATCGTCGGCATCGTCTTGTTGGTCCGGTGGAGTCGCGGGTCCGGCCGGCGGACGGCCGACGCGATTCGCCTGAAGATTCCACTGTTCGGGAAAATCTTTCTCGCGCTCGCGATCTCGCGGTTCACCCGCATCCTCGGCACGATGCTGCATAACGGCATCCCGCTGTTGAAGTCGCTCACGATCGCGAAAGACTCAACCGGCAACAAGGTGCTCTCCGAGGTGATCGAGAAATCGACCGAGAGCGTGATGCAGGGCCAAAAGCTCGCTGATCCGCTGCGTCGTAGCCCGCACTTCCCCATCGACGTGGTCGAGATGATCGCCGTCGGTGAGGAGGCCAACACGCTCGAAACCGTCCTCGTCGGGGTGGCCGACAGCCTGGAGAAGCGAACCGCCCGGAACCTGGAACTGATGGTGAAACTGCTGGAGCCAATCATGCTCCTGGTCATGGCCGCGGTGGTGCTGGTCGTCGTAGCTGGGTTGTTGCTACCGATCTTCAAGATGGGCCAGGCGGTCAGTCCCGAATGACCCGCGATGGCGTTTAAGATTATGTAGACGACGACAGGATGTCCTCTCTCATAATTAGCCGTAAACTGCTCGTGCTGTACGACTTAAAGTCTCATGGTCCGTTAAGTTTCTTCCACCTACACTAGAATAGCCTACCTCAACAACCAGTTCTGGAGATTGTAATGATTGCCAATCGTTCTCACGCCGTTCGCCACCTCCGGCCGGGCTTCACCCTGCTCGAAGTCCTCGTGGTGGTGGCCATCCTCGTGATCCTCGCCAGCGTGGCCGGCGTTGCGGTGTTCAGCTTCCTCGACGATGCGAAAGTGAACAAGGCCACGCTCGACATGCAGGCGCTGGAAACCGCATACAAGAGCATCGCAATCATGAACCCCGACGAGGTGAACTCCTCGACATTCAATATGCAGATGTTGATCCCGAAGATTACCCAGGGATCGGCCGGCTTGATCGACCCGTGGAAGGCTCAGTATCAATTCCGTTTCGTGCAGTCCGGGGACACCGGAGAGGAACGAATTCAGTTCTACACAATCAACCCGAAGACCAACGCGGAAGTTAATTGGCCCCGCCGCTAACTCGAGGTCGTTATGGTCCGCCACACGCGCCGCCCAGGTTACACGTTACTCGAACTGATGGCCGTGCTGGCGGCTCTGGTCGTGCTGGGCGTCATCATTCTTCCGACGCTCTCCGGACTTCGTGGGAACACGAACCTGAAGGCCGGCGCAGACACGCTTCGCAGTCTGCTTGCTCAGGG
>JBBQCQ010000531.1:0-3582 GCA_038318835.1 Gemmatales bacterium
AAGCCGCGGAGACGGCGGGAAAGCGAGACACTCATGCTGGTCGATTTGTTCGGGCTGACCATGGAAACCCCCGGCGTCACATTTTACCTGTGGTCGCCGTGGCGGTGCGCGGCCCTGGAACACAAGCTGTTCGAGTCGATCGTTAGTCTGCCGAACGCCAAGATGGAGAAGGAACCCGACGAGGTCCGCGTTCACATTACCGAAACGAAGGCCTGGAAAGCGGCGATGCAAAACTTCTCCCGCGTGCTGAAAGGCTGGCAGGAAGAGGGCGTGGACGCGAACAATGAGAAACGGGCCTGGCGGTGGCTGATCGAAGCCGACGTGGACGCCAACGGGTACGACCACAAAGGGGAGAAGTCCGCGTTCTGGCTGTTCCTCCGTCTGTCGATGGACCGCGGCGGCCCGGTGGAAGAGGAAAAGGGCGAAGACCTGGACATGAACGGCTTCGGCGTGTGCGTGTGGTGCAAAGAGGAATAATTCACTTCGCGCCGATGTACGTGCCGCCGGTGAACGTCCGCTCGAACGGGAAAAATTCGACGAGGGGCTTGCTGTTTCGGCCGTCGAAGATGCGAACGGGGGCCGGCAGCAAATCCGGACCGGGGGCGCAGACGATGTCGAGGACACCGTCCTCGTTCACGTCATGGGCGGCCACGCGAACACCGCCGCGGAACTTCGCCGGGTACGGGGCGACCTCACCCAGTTTCCGCCCGCGGATCGGGTCGAAGACCCGCACGACGCCGCTGCCGTTGGCGTCCGGCCCGACGATCACATCCGCCCGGCCGTTCTTCGCCAGGTCGGCCGTCGCGACCCACGTGCCCACAGTGTGGTTCGGATCGTAGGCGAGGAAATCGGCGATCACTCGGCCATTACTTCCCGAAAACACCTTGATCTGCGGCGGGTGCTGCGGACCGGGGGCCGTCACAATGTCCGGCAGTCCATCGCCGTCGACATCACCAACCGCGACTCGCACGCCGCCGCGGTAGTTTTGGTCGTAGGCGTAGAAGCTCGAAAGTTCCTTCCCGGCGTTGATGTCGAACGCGCGAACGTGCGGACCGGCTCCCACATCCGCCCCGGTGACGATGATGCCCCGCCCCTGCCGTGTGCGGTCGGCGGCAGCGACATGAATGCCGCCGGTCCAGGTGCGGTCGTAGGCCAGGAACTCGCTCATCAGGCTCATCGTGCGGCCGTCGAAGACTCGCACGAGCGGCAGTGCCGGTATTTGCCCTGCTGGCGTTGCCCCAGGAGCGGCCACAAGGTCCGGGATGCCATCGCCGTTCAGGTCGGCGACGGCTACCCGCACACCACAGCGGAGGTTGGCATCGAACGCGAAGAAGTCGAACAGCGGCGGCCCGCCGATTTGCGCGAAGACCGAAACTCGCGGCCCGCCCCCTTCCCCCGCCCCACAGGCGAACAAACCTTGCGACAGTAGCCCCCACCCCGGCTGACCCGGCGGGGGCAACGGCACGATGCCGCCGTTCGGTTGCAGTTGCTCGCCGAGTTGCTGGAAGAGTGCCGCCACGCGGCCGGTCTGGATGCGTAACCTGGGGTCCGTCGCGAGTTGGTTCAGGCTCGTCGACAGGGCTTGCCATTGATTCGCCGCGAGTTGATACGCCGCGACCGCGGTCGGTAGGTTTCCGCCCGCTTCGAGGCCACGCCGCAGTTGATCGACGCGAAAGCCGAACGAACGAACCTGGCGGTCCACGGTGGCCGTGTAGGCTGGGCCGGCCCGATCCTCGGCGAGGTCGCGAAGGCGGCCAACCTGATCGACGACAACCGTCGCGGTGCGGAGCACCTGCGTGACGCCGGCTGCCCCTTCAGTGAACCCGAGGGCCGCGTGAAGTTGTTGGTCGGCGTACTGTGCCCGCGTGACGGCGTCCGCGAGAGCCGGGGCGTTGATCGCCAACTGCTCCGCCCTCGCGATGAACGCATCGACGGCCGTATCGACCCGCTGATCGGCTTCGAGCAATTGAACCTTGTCGGCCGTGGACGCGGCTAAGCGCCGCAGCGTGTCGGCTGCCCGCACAGCCTGATCGGCGAGGCGGCTGAGTTCGATCTTCACCGGCAGGCTTTCGCGGGTGCGGGACACTTCCGCCCGCACGCTATTCAAGTCCGAAAGCAGTTGATTCGCCGCGTGCTGGACCCGCGACTGATAGAACTGCTCGCTCGTTACACCCCCGAAACCGCCGCGCAGGGGTTGCGTGCTCAGCAGGGGTGGCTGGGCAGAGCAGACGGCCGCGCCGAGAAGCGTGGCGACGGTGGTAAGGATTCGAGACATGGTTCGGCCTCCGCGTTGTGCCCTCGATTGTAGCGAACCCGCGGACGTTTCCGGATCACGGCCTACAATCGCCGCACCAACTTCTCCACCGAGGCTATTCATGAAGGCTCGTCAGGCGGTCATCCTGGAACCGTACAAGGTCGGCGTTCGCGAGGTCGAGATTCCCGACCCCGGCCCGAACCAGATTCTCGTGGCGGCCGAGTGCTCGGCCATCAGTGCGGGCACGGAGCTTGCCGTGTACACCGGCTCGCACCAGTGGCTCAAAGACCCGAACATGCCCGACTGGAAGTTCCCGTTCCGCTCCGGCTACTCGGCAGCCGGTCGCGTGCTGAAGGTCGGCAAGGAGTTCCCTGGCAGCTTTCAAGAAGGCGATCGCGTGAGCTTCCCCGGCAACCACGCCTCGGCGGAACTGTTCACGGTCGGCCACGAGCGCTGCCGCATCTGGAAGATGCCCGACGATCTGAGCTTCGAGCGGGCGGCGGTGGCGTGCATCGCCCGCTACGGCCTCGGCGCGTCGATCCGGGCTGGCCTCACGCTCGGCCGGTCGGCGGCGGTTCTCGGCCTCGGCATCATCGGGCAGTTTGCCGTGCGGTGCCTGATGGCCGCCGGGGCGTCGCCGGTGGTTGGCATCGACGAAGTGCAAATGCGCCGAGACGCGGTGAAAGCGGCCGGCGTGGACTTCGTCATCGACCCGAAGGCCGGCGACGTGAAGCAGCAACTCGCGGCCTTCCTCGGCACGAAGGGGGCCGAGATCATCGTCGACGCGACCGGCGTACCCGCGGCCATCCCGACGGCGATGGGACTGGCGTGCGACGCGGGGCAGGTGATCGTCGTCGGCAGCCCGCGCGGGATCGCGCAGAATGTGAACTTCTACGACGACCTACACCGCCGGTACATCGAAGTATGCGGTGCCCACGGCAACATGCTATTCGAGCCGGCCCACATTCGGCTGAACGGTGCCTGGGACATCAACAAGGCCCAACACTGGCTGCTGCGACAACTCGCGAACGGCCGCTTGTCGCTGAACGGCCTCGTGCGGCACACGATCGTGCCGGAACAACTCGGCGAGGCCTACGAGGGTCTGCTGAAGAATAAGGACGAGTATCTGGGCGTCATCATGAAGTGGGTGTAACGAGCGGGGAGTTTGGAACGCGGAGTGGGGTGGGGAGTGAAACCAAGACCGCTCTTGGTTTACATTCCCCACCCCACTCCGCGTTCCCCGCTCCGCACTGCGAGAGTTTATTTCTCGAAGATCGATTCGCCGATCCCCTGGTTGAACTTCAGGTTCACGTAGCTGTAGGACTCCA
>JBBQCQ010000532.1:0-3580 GCA_038318835.1 Gemmatales bacterium
ATGTTCGGCAGGTACTTCAACAGCCACAGCGGGAACAACGGCGAGTTGCCGTCGGTCGAGAGCTGCGTCTCGTCAAAGTTGCCCTCGGGGAAGGCCCGCGTGAGCATCGGGCCGAGTTCGCCGAGGTCCATCGGCACGACGCCGGCCCCCATGACCACGCCCATCCGCTCCGGGTCTTCGGACGCGAGGTTTAGCCCACTATCCTGAATCGCGAGGCCTGCGGCCCCGAGGCCGAACTTCGCGGCCCGGCCCATCACTTTGAGCGATTTTCGAGACGAAGCCGGAATATATGGCGTGGGATCGAAGTCATTGACTTCGCCAGCCACCTTGACCGGGTGGTTGGTCGTGTCGAACGACGTGATCGGGCCGATGCCGGTCACGCCCTGCTTACAGGCATCCCAGAACGCAGATTTCCCCACCCCGTTCGGAGCCACAACTCCGATCCCGGTAACGACAACCCGACGCATGGCGTGTCACCCCACACGCACACACGAGTCATCATGACCCGTGGCGCTTGCCAATCATCGAACCGCAGCGGCATCCTTCCGAATCCCAAGTCGGGCCACGTGTTCGATCCAGTTTCAAGATGCGGTCAGTAGCCCCTCTAACCGCCCATCTTTACCAGATTACACAGTCTTATCCCACCGGGATTCTTGATGCAATCCCCCTACACCGCGGAAGTCGCACCTATTCTCGAACTCCCTACGGTACATCCCCTACGGATGGTAGCCGTGGCGTATCGGCACTTGTTCGCAACTCGCGTGCGCGGGGGCGCTTTCCCTCGCGACCGCGCGGCCGAGAATCGCAAATGTCGGTCGCATCACGACGAAAGATCAAATAACGTGAGGCGGATGGGAGATACGTTTTGCCCCGCTTCTGACGGCTGCTTATAATTCGGTACAATCACAATCAGTCGGTTGGCTCCGTTACGAGGACGCTCTTGATGGCTCGCGAACGCCCGGCGGTGGGGTGGGCATACTTCCTGAGACTGCTCGTCGTACTGTTCGCCAGCTTTGCCGGCGGACGGGCGGTGGCCGAGAACGCTCTCGCGGACGAGGGGCTGTTCATCAATGTGCCCAACCCGCTCACCAGCGAAGGTGTGACTCGCGTCAAGAACCGCGTGGAAGCCGGCCGGACGAATCCGAATCGGCCGATCCGCAAGGCGGTGTTTGACTTCAACCCCGCCGGCAAGGACGCAGCCACAACCGACTTCGGCGCGTGTTACGAACTCGCCAGCTACATCGCTCAACTGCACGACTTGACCACGATCGGCTTCGTCTCCGACGCGGTCGGCGGTCACACGGTGCTGCCGGTGCTGGCGTGCAAAGAGATCGTCATGGCGAAGGCCGGCGTCCTCGGCGAAATTCTGCCGCCCGGCGAGACGCCGAAGCAGGCGGTGGTGGCCGCGTACACGGAAATGCTCGGCAAGAGCCGTGAGGGCTATCTGGCGGTGGTGAAGAAGATGTACGACCGCGGCGTCTCGCTCGGTCGCGGCGAGAAGGGCGGCGTGCCGTACTACGTCGATCTCCGCGAAGCCGAGGCCGCCAAGAAGGCCGGCGTGAAGATTCCCGACCCGACTCCGCTGCCGTTCGCCGGGCCGAGCGCCGAAGGGCGGTTCCCGGCGGATCGGCTGAAGCAACTCGGCCTCGTTACCGCGACTGCCGAAACGCGAGCTGAGGTGGTCGAACTCTATTCGCTCTCGCCGAACAGCCTGCGGGAAGACACGCTCAGCGGCCAGACGCCTGTCGCGTTCAAGCTCACGCTCGAAGGCCCCGTCGATGGCGGTATGCGCGAGGCGGTGAAGCGAACCGTGGATGACGTGGTCGCCCGCAAGGGGAACGTGCTGTTCCTCGAGCTCCGCTGTTCCGGCGGCGACATTTCTGCCGCCCGTGACATCGCCGATCAACTCATCGCCAACCAGAAGGACAAGGGCTTGCTCGTCGTCGGGTTCGTCCCGGTGGCCGCCCCGGACACGGCCGCGATCATCGCACTGGGGTGCAGTGAGATCGTCATGAGCAAGCGGAAGGACGCGAAGGCCGTCGGCGACGAGGAGCGCGAAGCCGTCTTCGGCGACTTCGAGAGCGTCCTCCGCGACCCGGCCCGCAAGGAACTCCTCAAGAAGAACCTGATCGACCTGGCCAGCCAGCGCGGCTACCCGGTGCTGCTAATCGAGGGCATGGTCGATCGGGACCTGGTCATCGTGAACGCTCGCGGCAAGGTGGACCGCAACCGCCGCCGCCTGATGACCGAGGCCGAGTTTGAAGCCGCGAAGAAGGACTGGGATTCCGTCGGCACGGTCAAGAGCAAGGGCCAGTATCTGAAGCTCAACGCCACGCGGGCGGCGGAACTCGGCATCGCACGCTTCACGGTCGATCATTCGGAACTCAGCGAAGTCTACAACCTCTACGGCGTCGAGGCGGGCAAGGTCCGCGAGGCGACGCCCGGTTGGCTCGACCGCTTCGCCAACTACCTCCGTATCCCGGCCGTCACCGTGCTGCTCGTGGTGATCGGCTTCGCGGGGCTGATCCTGGAAATCAAGGTGCCCGGTGTCACGGTGCCCGGCATCATCGCGGCCCTGTGTTTCATCCTGATCTTCTGGGCACACTCGCAGTTCAGCGGTCAGACGGCCATCCTCGGCGGGCTGATCTTCCTCCTCGGCCTGATGCTCCTGCTGCTGGAAGTGTTCGTCATTCCCGGCTTCGGTGTGACGGGTTTGCTCGGTATCCTCTTCCTGCTCGCGGGCATCGGTCTCGCGACGTTCGACCGCATTCCCGTGACTGTCCAGGACTGGTCCGAATTCGGTGCTCGCATTACCCTGTACGTTGGGGCGATGGCCGCGGGGATGGTCGTGGCGTTCTTCATCGCCCGATTCCTGCCACAGATTCCGTTCGCGAATCGCATGGTGCTGCTGCCGCCGTCCGAAGACCCGAACAACGACCCGATGGCCGACCTGCCCGGAGCGGCCGAGGCGGCGGCCCTGCTGGGGGCGATCGGCACTGCCGCCACCGCCCTCCGCCCCGCCGGCATGGCTCAGTTCGGCGATAAGTATGTCGATGTCGTCACCGAGGGCGGGTTCATCGCCTCCGGCCTCCGCGTCCAGGTAGTCGAAGTGGAAGGCAATCGTATCGTCGTAAAGGAAATGTAACCCGACCTTTTGCGGGAACCCGAAGCGTGTCGTACCTGTCCATTGCCGTCATCCTGGCCGCCCTCGGCCTGATCCTTTTCGTGGCGGAATACTTTCTGCCCACCGGCGGCATCCTGATCGTCGCCGGGTTCCTGGTGTCGCTCGCCGGCATGGCCGTCGTCGCCGCCAACGCCGAGGACTACCGCGAGACGGTCGCCGCAATTGTGATCCTCTGTGTCGGTGAGCCGATCCTGGTCACGGTGGGCATGTCGGTCTGGGGTAAGCGCATGGCCCTGCGTTCACTCGACGGCGACGACGGGCACGCCTTCAGCGAAGCCGAACGCGAGGCCGAGACCCTCGCGGGGAAGGTCGGCAAGACCGTCACGCCGCTGCGGCCGTCCGGGGCGGCGGTGTTCGATGGCCGCCGTGTCGATGTGGTCTCCGAAGGCATGCCGA
>JBBQCQ010000533.1:0-3563 GCA_038318835.1 Gemmatales bacterium
CGTCACGCGCATTTCTTCGCCGACCGTCTCGACCACCAGCGTGTACCACTTTCCGGCCTCCAGCTTCGTCGGGTACGTCACGCTGCGGCCGGCGAGCAACTTCGCTACTTCGAGCTTCTTCGCCGGGTCCTTCTTCATCTCGTATATGTCGTTGCGCATGTTGCCGTCGCGTTCGTCGATGATCGTGACCCCGGTCAGGCGAACTTGTGCACGGCAGATGTGCCCATAGTGTGCGCCGGTGTACTTGCGGTCGTCGAATTCCACGTCGATCATCGTCGCCCCGTCGAAGCGAATCTTCGCCTCGACCACGCTATCCTTCGTCGGCAGGTCCAGCCCGTGGACGGCCGCGTGGGCGGTGATGGCCGGCTTGCCATCGGCGGCGGGCACAGCCTTGTCGCGGGTCTGCGTGCCCTTCAGCACGCCCTTCTCGATGGCGAAGGTCGGCACCACCTTGTGCCACGCCTTCGCGGGAGTCGCCCCCTCGAAGTCGTCGGAGAACAGCAACTCTTTCTTCTCGGCGATCGACTTCGCGGGCACTGGCGGCAGATCGGCCGCGAGGGCGGGGACGGCGAACAACACCGACGCAAGCAGGGCAGACATTTTCATGACGAACTCGATGGGGAGGAACGGGCGACGAAGCTTATCCTATGGGGCCGGCACCCGCACTACCGATCCGTCGGCGGTGACGGCCAGCACCTCGGCGGCCGACGACCCGGCGGCGAGAAAAATGATCGGCGACGGCAGGTGGAATTTCGAAGTGTAGTGGTACGTGATGAGCCGCGGGCCGCCGGCGTGGACCCACACGATTTCGTTCCCGGTCGTCGCCGTCGCCAGACGCTGGGGGCCGCGGAAGCACGCGGCGACGACGGACACGCCCTCCAGGTCGGCCGTGGACGTGGACGGGATATTGTGGGCGTCGGTCGTGAACGTGGCCCGGACCAGCACACCACCGCCCGTCACGCACGCCACGAGCAACTCGCGGTCGGCCGTGACCAACCAATCCAGCAGCGGGCCACGCAGCGGCGAACCAGCCGGCGGCGCGGGCACCACGTTCGTCGCCCATCGTGTGGTGCGCGGGCCGTCCACTCGGCGGCAGAAGACTTCGTCCCACTCCCAGTACTCGGTCGGCGACACCCGCTCGAACAGGTACGGCGGCGACCCCCACAGGTACGCTTGCTCGGCCCGCGTCGTGGTCGCTTGCAAGAAGTACCCGCGGAGTTCGACCCGCTCGGCCGCCCGTGCCAGCAGCACGACCGGTTCGCCGTCGCGGAATTCGACGTGCGGCAACAGCGACCAGTCGGCCCCGCCGTCGGACGACCGCCACTCGCCATGCGGCGAGTAGCCCCCCCGCTGGAGCGGCCCTTGTGCGTGGACGGAGCAACCGAGGGCGACCCCGTCGGGGACGGCGGAGAGGACGTAGATGACCGACCCGTCGGGGCTGGCCGCCAGGCCGATCACGCGGCCGACGCCGCGGGCCACGCACGTCCGTTCGGAGGTCGCGGCCTTCCACAGGAAGACGCGGTCGTCCACGGCCAGCAACAGGTCGCGGGTCAGGCGGATCGACAGGACGGCCGTCACGCTCCCGGCCGGCGGCGAGACAGACGGCGGAGCGACGAACTCGTTCCGCTTCGCGCCGGCCGCGGCGGCGTACTCGGCGTCGCGGAGGCGCGGGCCGGTCCACCCGCCCTTCGGCGCGAACAGCGTGCGAGCTTTCTCGGTCGCCTGTCGGACCGACCCGCCGCCGCGAAGGTGGTCGGCGAACAGCAACTTCACACGGTCCTTTACGGCGGCATGCCGGTCGGCGGGCAGGACGAGATGACCGACGTGCAGGACGTGGTTGAAGAACGTCGCCGCCTCCTTGTCGCGGGGCGGAACGAACGCTTCGGCCGCCTCGGCGAGCAGGTCGTCGAACGCGGGCCAGTCCTCGGCTGCGAGGAAGTCGTCCACGCACCGTTGGCCGCAGGTCTGCGCGTCGGGGCCATTCGTCCGCCAACCGCGGCGGAAACACTCGGTCGCGGGGTGCTGGCGGCCGAGCTTCGTGCGCAGAAGGGTGCCGGCCGCGAGCCACTGGCCGTGGTTCTTCATGCGGTCGGCGGCCCGTTCGTAGTATGCGACCGCCCGGTCTTCGTCACCGATGCGGCGGAACAGTTCCGCCGCCAAGTGGTAGTCTTCCTGTCGCTCGTACAGGCGGACGGCCTCGTCGTAGTCGCCGGCCCGCTCGAACGCCGCAGCGGCCGCGGGCAGGTCGCCGAGCTTATCGCGGAACAACACGCCGGCCTCGCGGAAGTACCCGCCGGCCACAAGCGCGTTGGCGGCCGACCGCACGTCCCGCAACAGGACGCCGTACAGGTACGCGGCGCGGCGGGCATCGCCACGGCGGGCCGCGTCTTCCGCGAGCTTGCGATACTCGGCAGCGAGTTGGTTCCACACATCGCCGCCGCCGAGCCACGACGCGCCCCCGCCGCCCGCGAGCAGGGCACCGAGCGAGAACCGCGGATCGCGGTTGCTGAGGTCCGTGCTCGCACTCGCGGCCCCGCTGGCAGCCGGGTCGGCCACGGCGATGGGTGCCCGCTTCAGCGCCTTCTCGATGTCGCCGGACTGCAACTGCCGGAGGACTTCGCGCAAGGCCGCCTCCTGGGCGCCGAGGATTTTCTCGGTCAGCCGCGGCACTCGCTCGACGGCACCGCGAGCCATCTTGCCGCCGAGTTTGCCGAGGCCGGGGGCACTCAACTGCTTGCCGACCCATGCCAGGAACTGCCCGGCCCGCAGCGCCGCCCCGGCTCGCGCGCGATCGACGAGCGATCCAGCCGGCGGGCGGGCGTCGTCGGGGTGCGGGGACGTGTCGGGCCGGCCCTCGTTCAAAATCTCAGCGGCCTCGTCGGGCGGGGCGGGGCGTTCGATCGCGGTCAGCCGTTCCGCCCGGTCGGACGGCAGGGGGAAGGACTGCCACGCCTCGCGGCGAACGCGGGCTGGTCGCAGCCACTCGCCCGGCCGCAGCGGGTGCGTCGGGTCGAACGCCAGCACGGTATCGACGAGCACGACAAGGCCGGTGGTCTGCGTGAGGCCGACGATCTCGTCGGGCAACAGTCGCGGCAGCAGTTCCGCATCGGCCGGCACGAACAGGTCGCCGCCGAGTCGCCGCAGCTTCACCACACCCGCCGGCCACGTCGGCCCATTCGCGAATAGCAGGAAGCCGCCGGCCACGCGAAAGACGGTCGGGAACATCGGGAACTGCGTGCAGAGCCGGACGAGGTCGGCCGGGTCGTGTGCGAACAGCACGGCCGCGTCGGCCGGGGCCGGTGGATCGAGCTTCGCAAGTCGCAGCGGCAGTTTCATAGCAGCCTCAAGGCGAACGGCGCGACGTAAGTCCGCCGGTGTGTTCTCGCACGGGCAGTACCGGCGGACTTACGTCGCGCCGTTCGCCAGAATCACCGCCGCGAACACTTGGTCGGCGTGCGGGGTTGGCGGGCGACCGAGCAGGATCGGGTCGCCCCAGAAGACGCCGCCGCGGGCGAATGCCGCCGCCCGCTCGCGGCGGATCAGAAACGCCGCCAGGGGCACGT
>JBBQCQ010000534.1:0-3554 GCA_038318835.1 Gemmatales bacterium
GATCACGCCATCGTGCAACTTCTGGATCGCTTCTTGCACCTTCGCCCAGCTCCGCCGCTGGTTGCCCATCTGCACGACTCGCTTGTTCTTGCGGGCGGCGGCGACGAGCCATTCGCCTTCCTGCGGCGTGTGGCTGCACGGCTTCTCGACGTAGCAGTGCTTGCCGGCCGAGCACGCGAGACTGCCGGCCGGGGCGTGCCAGTGGTTCGGGGGGGCACACACGAGGAGATCGACCGCTTTGTCGTCGAGTACCTTCCGCACGTCGGCGACGATCGTTGGCTTCGGATGACCGGCCTTCTCCAGCTTGTCGGCCAGCGCGCCGGCCCGCTTCGCGTCCGGGTCGCAGACGTAGGCCACGGTCACGTTCGGCTGGCTCGCGTACTTCGGGGCCAGGTCCGACCCGCGTCCGCCGCAGCCCATGATGCCGACGACGAGTTTGTCGTTCGCGGCCGCACGGCCGAGGGAGGTCGTCGCGAGAACGGCCGATGTGCCGAGAAAGGTCCGGCGGGTCAGGTCAGGGGGCATGGCGTCCTCAAGGTAGGGAGAGTGGTGGGCATGTCAGATCGTAACCCGATTCCGTATCTGGTACAACACTGGACCTTCCCGGAACGGATTCTCGATGCGTGCCCTTCCCGCGTGGCCGTTCGTGGTGCTCGCCATCCTCGGGGGCGGATTTTGCGTCACCCCCATCGTCAACGCCGTCCGCAAGCCGCAGACGAACAAGGACTACAAAGTCTGGTACGCCGTGGGCGAAGCCGTGCGGGCCGGCGAACCGCTGTATCAACTCGACGGGAACGGCGAAGTCTATTACATGTACCCGCCGACGGCGGCTGTACTGGTGTTCGCCCCGCTGAGCGCCCTCGGCCCGCCGGGCTTCGTGGCGGTGTTGGCGGTCGCGACGGCCTTATCGTGGTTCGGCTGCACCTACCTCGCGATCCGCCTCGCCACGGGCCGATGGCGTGAGCACCCCGCCTGGTACTACTTCGCGTGTTACGCCGCCGTCGGGCCTTACGTGTACGATCTGCTCCTGCTGGGGCAGGTAAATTTGATTCTGCTCCTGCTGACGCTTCTCGCAGCAAGGCTCCTTCCGCAGAAACGGCCGTGGTCGGCGGGAGTGTGTCTGGGCGTCGCCATCGCCATCAAGGCGTTTCCGTTGCCGGTGCTCGTTTACTGGGCGGCGCGACGTCAGTGGGTGGCGATCCTGTCAGCGGTGCTCACGGTCGCGATGGCCGTGGTCGTTCTGCCGGGCATGGTCCGCGGCCAGGAGCGGAACGCGAAGGAAGTGCATCAGTGGTTCGGCCTGATGTTCGGCGATCCGTCCGGCAACACGATGGCGGCCCGGTCGGTCATCGGGTTCACGCGGCGGAACCAGTCGCTCTCGTCGCTGGCCCACCGCCTGCTCCGCGATGTGGACGCCGGCGACCGCGAGGGTGTCTACTTCCGTGTGAACGTGGCGAACATCTCCGCTCCGGCCGCGCAACTCGTCGGACTCACAGCCGTCGGTATTCTCGGTTTCGTGCTGCTCGCCGTGACGCGGTGCCGCTTCGCGCCGACGCCGCAGGCCGAGGCTCAGGAATGGGCGATGGTCTGCACGCTCGTCGTGCTGGCGTCGCCGCTGTCGTGGACGTACTTCTTCTGCTGGTTGATGCCTGCGTGGGCTGTGGTCTTGCACGAAGCCCGCAAGCGGCGATGGGTGCGGTTCGCCACGGTGGCCGTCGGGCTGCTGTTCCTGTCGGCCGTGACCGAGAACTACGACCCGCTGTTGCAAGCCTACGGCGTGACCGCGTGGGGGGCAGTCGGGCTGTACCTGATCGTGGCCCTGCTGCGGTGGTCGTCGAGTCCTAGAATTCTCCTCACCCGCGAGGATAACCCATGAAGGCCGCGTACATCGAAGCCCCCGGCCCGGCCGAACTGATGCAGTACGGCGACCTGGCGACGCCGGACCCGAAGCCGAGCGAAGTCCGCGTTCGCATCGCGGCCTCGGCCGTCAACCCCATCGACACCTACCTCCGCAGCGGCCTCGTTGCCGCGAACCTGCCGAAGCTGTTCATCCCCGGCAGCGACTTCGCGGGCATCGTCGATCAGGTCGGTAGCGGCGTGATGCGGTTTAAGGAAGGGGACCGCGTCTGGGGGTCGAACCAGGGCATGGCCGGGCGACAGGGCACACTCGCGGAATTCGCCTGCGTGGACGAGCAATGGGTTTACCCGACCCCGCCCGACGTGCCGGACGCCGACGCGGCCGCGGTCGCGCTCGTGGGCATCACGGCCCACCTCGGCCTGTTCCATCGCACGAACCTGACCGCAGGCGAGACGGTCTTCGTCAACGGCGGCACCGGCGGCGTCGGGTCGATGGTCGTGCAGATGGCGAAGGCCGTCGGCGCGAAGGTCATCGCCACCGTCGGCTCGGCCGAGAAGGCCGACGCGGCCCGCCGCCTCGGGGCCGATACGGTCATCAATTACAAGACCGACGACATCGTGGCGGCAGTCAAGGCCGCGACCGGCGGCCGTGGCGTCGAGGTGCTGTTCGAGACGCAACCGCCGGCGGACTTCGACAAGACGATCGACCTGCTCGCCCTCCGCGGCCGCCTTGTCGTGATGGCCGGTCGGGCCGCCCGCCCGGTCTTCCCGAACGGACCGTTCTACGTGAAGTGCCTGACGATGATCGGCTTCGCCATGTTCAACTTCACAGCCGACGAGCAGCGGCGGTGTGCCGAACAAATCAACACGTGGCTCGCGGGCGGCCAACTGCGGGCATCCATCGGCATGACCTTCCCCCTCTCGCAGGCCGCGGCCGCCCACCGGCTTCAGGAGGAAAACACCCTCAAGAAGGCCGGCACTCTGTCGGGGAAAATCCTCGTGACGCCGCACGGTTGAGGCGTGGGCTTTCCCAGCTTGCCCGAACTGCCGTTGTCTCGCCCGGCGGTACAAATTCCGAATGTTTGGCCGAAATGTTACCGATATAACAGCGGTGCCGACAGGAACCCGTCGGACCCATTCCACGCAGGACGTAGGATACGCCATGAAACGGGCTTTGATCACCGGCATCACGGGGCAGGACGGGAGCTACCTGGCCGAATTGCTCCTCGAAAAAGGTTACGAGGTTCACGGCATCGTCCGCCGATCCAGCACGGAAACCTTCGAGCGGATCAACCACATCTCGGGCAAAATCCACCTTCACCAGGCCGACCTGCTCGATCAGCTTTCGCTCATCGACGTGATGAAGGTCTCGAAGCATGACGAAATCTATAACCTTGCCGCGCAGAGCTTCGTGCCGACGAGTTGGAAGCAACCCGTGCTTACAGGCGAGTTCACCGCCATCGGCGTGACACGGATGCTCGAAGCGATCAAGCTCATCAACAAGGACGGCATCAAGTTCTATCAGGCGTCGTCGAGCGAAATGTACGGCAAGGTGCAGGCCGTGCCGCAGTCGGAGGACACGCCGTTCTACCCCCGCAGCCCCTACGGCGTCGCGAAGCTGTACGGCCACTGGATCACGATCAACTACCGGGAAAGCTACAACATGTTCTGTTGTAGCGGCATCCTGTTCAACCACG
>JBBQCQ010000535.1:0-3554 GCA_038318835.1 Gemmatales bacterium
ACTCCGTCAACCGCGGTTCGAGGTTCCGGAGGCGATCCGCGTGCGGTTCCATGATCGCGGCCAACGCCTCCGGTGAGCGTTCCGCCGGCGGGGTACGATCGTTGTACTCGATTACCTGCTGCACGCATTCCTCGGGCGACCGGCCCAGAGCGCGGGCCAAGTCGCACTCCCCCGCCGGCCAGGGCACGAGGTCGAATTCTTCCGGCTGCTTATACCGGTAGGCGGGCCACTTCCGTTCGAGTACCTGCCCGAGTTCACGGTATGCCACGTACGCACCGACGGCCGTCCAGTGGGAGTCGTTCCGATAATAGAGGTCCGGCGTTGTCGTCTTGGCCGTGAGAATCGCCGGCAGGGGATCGACGATTTCGACGACCGGCGCCCGCGCGATCAACCCCGCCAGGAGGTTCGGCGGCGGGTGGCGTTGCACCCACGTCGGCAGGTGTTCCGGGTACACGCTCGACTTTTCCGGGGCGACCATCACCACGTATCGGATGCCACGGTCAGCCAGCCACTTCCGCCGCTCTTCCAGTGCCTCGGCCCACGCCCGCAACTGCACTTCCGGATCGGGCTGCAACGCCTCATGGCCTGACGGGCCGATGCAGTTCATGAACAGCCAACCGTCGCGGCCGATCCAGGTGTTGTCGGCGATCGAATCGCCGAGTGCTTCGACGAGCACCTTCTGCCGCATGCCGAGCAGTTCCGCCCGGTAGCCGACCCGGTCCCCGAAATAGGCATCGAACATCGCCGGGAAAACTTGAATTTTCCATTTGGCCGTCGGCAGGTAAGGGGCCGGTTTCAACGACCGATTCTCGCTCGTCAGTTGATCGCCCGGGCGGAACAGGAAGCCCGCTAGCGGCACGGTCATGAACAACCCGAATATGCCGAGCGTCAGGTAGTTTGTCATCCGTGACGCGGTCGGCAGACCCGTCGAGAGAAGCGACTTCGCGGGCGGTTCGAGGAGTGTGGGCATGGGCTAGAACCGTTCTGGGTGGGGTCGCGAGTCTCTTCATGCCCGTTCACGGGACTAGAACCGGAAGTAGATGAACGCCGAGTAGGTGCTGCCGGCGATTGCCGCGGCCGACAGCAGCAGCAAGATCGCGAGCAGTGGCACCGCGACGAGGGCGAGGTTCCCCTGTCGCTTCAGCCACGGGAAGAATGGCACGCTAATGGCGCACCCGACCGCGAGGGCGAGGCCGGCCGCGTGCGTCAGCACGTCTCCGGCGACATGCGTGCCATCGGTGAAGCCGAACATCGCGGCGAAGAGGCCCGCGGCCTGTTCGAGCGATTGCGAGCGGAACAACACCCACCCCAGCAGGACGACGAGCAGGGTGTACGGGCGGGCGAACGGCGATTTCGTTTGCCCGATGTTCAGCACTCGTTCCAAAATCAGGAGCCCGCCGTGCCAGGCGCCCCACACGACGAACGTCCAGTTCGCCCCGTGCCAGAGGCCGCAGAGCACGAAGACGATGAGCAGGTTGCGGTACATGGCGAACGCACTGCCGCGGTTGCCGCCGAGCGGGATGTAGACGTAGTCGCGGAACCAACTCGACAGGCTGATATGCCATCGTCGCCAGAAATCGGTGACGCTCGCGGCCGAGTACGGGTAGCGGAAGTTCTCAGCGAACTCGAAGCCGAACAGCTTGCCGAGGCCGATGGCCATGTCCGAGTAGCCGGAGAAGTCGAAGTAGATTTGCAGGGCGTAGCAGACCACGCCGACCCACGCGGCCGATGCCGCCAGTTCGTGCGGCGGCAGTTTGAACACGAGGTCGGCCACCACCGCGAGCGAGTCGGCGAGCAGAATCTTTTTCGCCAGGCCCATCGTGAACCGCCGCACGCCATCGGCGAAGCGGTCGAGCGTGTGGTCTCGCTTCGCCAGGCTCTGGGCGAGGTCGGCGTATCGCACGATCGGCCCGGCGATGAGGTGCGGGAACAGGAACACGTACACGCCGAACCGCAGGAAACTGCGTTCGGCCGGCACATCGCGGCGATACACGTCCACGAGGTAGCTAATGGCCTGGAACGTGAAGAACGACACGCCGATGGGCAGGTGCGTCGGCGGCAGTGTGTACCCAAGCGAACCCGCGACGAAGCCGGCGTACTTCAGCCACCCCAGCAGCGCGAGGTTGCCCACAACCGCGACCGTCAGCGTGAGTTTCTGGCGGCCGAATCGCTCGATGACGTGGGCAAAGCCGAAGTTCACCACGAGCGAGCCGTACAGCACGGCGACGAATTCGCGTTCGCCCCAGGCGTAGAAGAACAGGCTGGCCACGAACAGCACGCCGTTGCGGATCGTGCCACGGGCGGCCGGCACGGCGTAGTACGCCAGCAGCACCAGCGGTAGGAAGACGTGCAGGAATGTCTGCGAGTGGAAGTACATCGGCGGCGAGTGTACGCCGACTGGCGACGGGCGTGCAAGGCGAGCCGGTATACTGTTTCCATGATCCTCGGCTACAACACGAACGGCTTCGCCCACCACCGCCTCGACGACGCCCTCGCGATCCTCGCGGAACTCGGCTATCGCGGCGTCGCGCTGACGCCGGACGTTAACCACCTCGACCTGTATCGGTCCGACGAATCGGCGTTCTACGAGTGCCGCGACGCCCTCCACAAACACGGCCTCGTGCCGGTCCTCGAAACCGGCTCGCGATTCCTGCTCGACGCCCGCCGGAAGCATCAGCCGACGCTCATCTCGCCCACGGCCGATGAGCGCGATCGACGGCTGACGTTCCTCTATCGGTGTCTGAATCTCGCCGTCATCCTCGGGGCGGGGGCGGTCAGCTTCTGGTCCGGGGCCGAAGTCGAGGCGGCCCCATTTGCGACGAACCTCGACCGACTCGCCGACGCTTGCAAGGAACTCGCCGACGACGCGGCAGCCAGCGAAATCCAGCTCGCCTTCGAGCCGGAACCCGGCATGTTCATCGACACGATGGACAAGTTCGCCGAACTGCACGCCAAGGTGAACCACCCCAACTTCGGCCTGACGCTTGACGTGGGGCACCTCGTTTGCACTGGCGAACTGCCGATCCGCAAGCACATTGAAGCATGGAAGCACTGCCTCTGGAACGTCCATATCGAAGACATGAAGGCCGGCGTTCACGATCACCTCATGTTCGGCGAAGGCGAGGTCGATTTCGCCGACGTGTTCGCCGGACTGACGGCGATCCACTACAAGGGTATGGTGTCGGTGGAGCTGAGCCGCCACAGTTACGATGCTGTGACCACGGCCCGCCGGGCGAAGGCGTTCCTCGACCCATATTTCAGTTGAGCTTGTCGATGGCCTCCCCTTCGCGTTATCGTCCCCCGCGACTTCCGAGGGTGGCGGCATGGCGAGCAAACGATGGGTCGGGCGAATCCTGGGGCTGACGCTGCTGGCCCTCGTCGGCCTCGCGGCTTTCAACTGGACGACCCTCCGCGCCCACTACGCCGCCCATCAACTGCGATCCGCGACCACCGACGAGGCCCGCACGCAACACGCACAGAGTCTGCTCGATCTCGGCGGCTTCGCTCGACTCATGGACGCACTCGATGACGAATCGGCGTGTCCGGTCGTCGTC
>JBBQCQ010000536.1:0-3550 GCA_038318835.1 Gemmatales bacterium
CACACGAACGTGAGCACGCCCCACAGCACGGCGAACTTCACCCCGCACAGCGTCAGCACCAGCCACACGGGCACCGCGAACATGAGGCTGGAGATCGTCTTTGCCTTCAAGTAGCTGATGATGGCCGCGTTGATGCGGCCGGCGACGGCCAGGATGTGCTCGGCCCGTTCGGGCGGGTACGCTTGCCGCACGCGGCCGGGCAATCGCTCGGCCCCCATGAGCAAGAAGAGCAAGTACAACCCGGCGATGGCTGCCTCGACCAGGGCGCCCAGGGCGATGTTGGCCACGTCCCGCACCAGACCGGGCACTCGCTCGGCCAGGAACTCTTCCGGCCCTTTCGCGTTCGCTCCTGTTCGGGGCATCAGCCACGCCGGCACGTTCGCCCCCACCGCCCGCTGCGCGTCGCCGACCAGGGCAAGGGCACGTTCCTTGAACACCGGGGCTTCGTCGGAGAGCGTCACGAGGTTGGCGTAGGCGAAGGCCGACACGACGAGGATGCTACCGATCGCCCCGCCGGCCAGCACGACGATCGCCAGCGGGGCGGCCACGCCCGAGCGCCGCATCCGCGAGTAGTAGGGCAGCAGCACATAGGCCAGGAAGGTGGCGATGAGCAACGGCCGCAACACCGACGCGAGCTGGCCGAGCATCCACCACCCGCCGGCCACGATCACGATCGCGTAAGCGGCAGTCTGGAGTTTACTCGATTCGCGGGGCGGGGGCAGTTCGGGCGACATGGCGCACCTGCAATTGGGGGCAACACCAATTTCACGAAGTCGCGCTCGAAATGCGAGGCCTGCTCGCGCACAATCTCGATCTTCCGGGGATACCATAGGCGACCGTCGAGGCGGTGGGGATTCTTACCGCACCCCTGCCCAGAATTTAGACAGAGGAACGCCTTCATGAGTCCTTCTTCAGAAAATTTTCGGTGCTGCTTCTGCTGGAATCGGAATCGGTTACGGCGAATGCCCGATCCTCGCGCGGCGATTGGCCCGATGGTTGCTTAGGATGTTCTCGACGATCCCACCCCCTGCGGTGCCTGGCACCGTTCTCGACGACAACCCCGTACCACGCGACGAACAGCGTGTCGGAACCCCGCAGTGGTTGCGGTGTTTCAGTGTTTGAACCCACGAGACAAATACATGCGACGGTTTGCGAAGGGGATGGGCGTGGTAGCAGTAGCCGTCGGGGTGGCGGCGGCTTCCTCGGACTTCTGGCAATACTCGGAATACGCCGAGAAAATCCGGGCCGACGAGACCGTATCGAACAGCCTCGACCAACAACTGAGCCAGTCGGAAGAACGGTTGGCCCTGAAGGAACAAGGCATTCGCGAATTCCTCCACCAACGGATGACGTTCGCCAAGCTGGTCGATCTGTTCGAGCAATTGAATGAAGGAAATGACAAACTCGTGCATTACATGCACGACTATTATCCTGCCGCCAGCGAGCGTGAAATCGCGGCCCGGAACGCGGTGCAATTCATATTGTCGAGTCTGCCGAAAGCCTCTCCCACACGGGCCGCGGAGTTGAACCGGATTCGTTCGGAATTCGACCGCCTGTTCCCCCGTGCGGTGGCCCTCTCTCTCTGAGTTGAACTGGCGTCGATCTTCACGATGCTTTCACCGGCCCTCGGGCCGAATCCTCTCTATTGGTTCGTTCACTAACGGGGCTTCCGGTTCGGGAGTTCCTTCAGGGAGAGGTCATGCCCCGTATTCGCAAATTCCGGGTGGTGGCGGTCGCGGTTCCGGCAGCGTTGTTGATCCTGGCCGGTACGGCCTGGGCCGACCCCCTTTTGGTCGAGTCGATGGGCCTCGATGTCTGGGAGATCGGCCGACTCGAAGACGACTTGAAGCGGTCCAACCGCGAGACGACCCGCCTGGAAACGGAGATGGTCAACATTCAGGAACTGACGATTCTGAATGAAATGACCTTTCAGGACGTGATCGCCGGGCACACGGAAATCTCGGCGGCGGCGAAGCGGAAGTGGGAGGCGAACAAGCACCGCCCGGCCGTTCGCGAACACCTGAGTTTGAACCGCAAGGGGGCCACCTACGAAGAGCGCACGGCCCATGACCTGTACATCCGGGCATATCACGAGAGTGCGGACCGGCCCGACCATGCCGCCGTGTGCGAACGCCTGAGGCGAGAATTCTTCGCGGCCTACGGCGTTGTGCCCGAACACGCGAGAAGCTAACCGCCTCCTGTTAATCGGCGGACGTGCGTGAGGTGATCGGCAAGTACCCGGTCCCACGCGAACGGGGCGGCGGATGCGGGACCGTGAGCCGCCAACCAGCGGCGAGTCGGGGCATCGCGAAGCAATTCCAGCACCGCCGCGTAGAACCCGGCCTCGTCGCCCGCCCGGCAGACGAGGCCGTTTTCGTTCGGCCGCACCAAGTCGCGGCTGCCGGTGGCGTCGGCCACGACCGCCGGCACGCCGGCCGCGAGCGCCTCGGCCGTCACGCACCCAAAGGTTTCCGAATCGCTGGGGAAGAAGAACAGATCGCACGACGCCACGGCTGTGCCGAGTTCGGGTTGAGCCAGCCGCCCCGTGAACACTGTCCGCGGCAGGCGTGCCCGCATCGCCGCCCCGGCTGGCCCTTCGCCGACGATCGCGCTTCGGTGCGGCACACCCGCTGCTTCCAGTCGGCCGATCACCTTCGCCCACAAGTCGAGGCCCTTCTCCCACACCAACCGCCCGACGAACACGATCACGACATCGTCGGCCGCGAACCCGTGCCGTTGCCGCCACTCGGCCGACCGGCGGGCAGGCGAGAACGCCTCGAGATCGACACCGAACGGGCTGACCGCGAACGGCCCGCGAACTCCCTGCGCGGCCAGGTCGTCGGCCACCGACGTACACGGCACGAGGACTTCCGTACACCGCCGGTAGAAGGCCCGCTGATACCGCCACGCCAGCGGTTCGAGGAAGCCGAGACGGTAGTGCTTGGCGTATCGGCCGAAGTGCGTGAAGTATGTGGCCGCGACCGGCACCCGCCGCGTGTTCGCCCACCGCACGGCCGACCACCCAAGCCAGTCGGGCGTGGCCACGTGAACAAGCGAAGGCCGGAACGCCGCCAGATCGCGGCGGGCCACGGCCGACAGGCCGGCCGCGAGCCGGTACGGCGTGTCGAACACGCCGATCGACGGAACCGCCACGACCGCATGCGTGTGGGCGATTCGACGCGGCCCAGTCGGGGCGTACACCCGCACCGTCGCGCCGTGGGCACGCAGGTAGTCGGCCTGCCGGTGCAGCGTGAGCGAGACCCCATCGACGACCACGTCGAAGTTCCCGCAGACGATGGCAACTCGCAGCTCGGGCATGAGGCTATGCTACGGGCGAGCCGATGGCCCCGGCGATGGGAAGTCGGGGCGGAACTCCGGACTTTACGCCGCCTTCTTCAACGGGTGACTGAACGACCACTCATGGCCGAACGGATCGACGACCTTGCCGTACCGGTCGCCCCAGAACATGTCGGCGGCTGGCATCGTCACCGTCGCCCCGGCGGTGGCCGCCCGGTCGATGGCCGCGTCGCAGTCGGGCACCATCAGGTGC
>JBBQCQ010000537.1:0-3549 GCA_038318835.1 Gemmatales bacterium
TGCGGGCGGTGGAAGTGAAGTAGGGTGGTGCCGAGGAGTCTTCGACGAGGCCCACCGAAACGGCAACCGCAAACTGTCAGAACGGTGGGCCTCGAAGACTCGGCAGCACCCTACACAACCGGAATCGATATGTCCGACGCGCAGGCTCTGTTCGATCGCGGCTTCGCCGCACTCGACGCGGGCGACTTCCACGAGGCCGTCGAAGCCTTCACGCGGGCGGTCGCGCTCGACCCCCGCGTGGCGGCCGGCTACCGCTACCGCGCGAAGGCGTATCTCGCGCTCGGCGATCGGCCGAAGGCCATCGCCGACCTCGACGCGGCTCTGCGGCTGAAGCCGCACGAGCCACAACTGCTGGCCGAACGGGCGGCGGAACTGCTGAAGCAACGACGGTACGCCGACGCCGTGGCCGACTGCGACGCGGCCCTGCGGCTCGACCCTGGCCGCGTCGATCTGTTCGCTGTCCGCGGGCACTGCCGGGCGAAACTCGGCGAGTCGGTGGCCGCCTTCGCTGACTACGACGCTGGCATTCGGGCCGACCCCGAACGCGCCGGCGAGTACCTGGTTCAACGGGCACTTCTGCACCTCGACTGTGGCAACCCGCCCGCCGCCCGCGACGATGCCGACGCTACCCTGCGACTTGATGCCGACGACCTGCCGGCTTACGAAGTGCGAGCACGGGCGAACTTCGCCCTGCAGCAGTACGCGGCCGCGGCCGAGGATTTCGCCACCGCTGCCCGCGACCCGCACGCTGCGTCGGCTCGCCTCGGGCGGTTGTTCGCGCTCGAACAGTTGCAGGACTGGCCAGCCGTGATCGTGGCCGCCGACGAGTTGCTCGCGACTTCGCCCAACCAAGAGCAGGTGCGCGAGTATCGCGGCCGGGCGAACCTTGCCCTCGGCCGCACGGCCGATGCGGTCGCGGACTTCGACGAACTGATTCGGGTGCGGCCCCGGCGGATGATGGGCTACTTCCTCCGCGGCACGGCCCACGAAGCGACCGGCGACGAGGCGATGGCCGTCCACGATTACTTGCACGCCCTAGAGTGCGACCCGACCGACGCCGGCACGCTGAACCAACTCGCGTGGGTGCGAGCCACGGCGCGGACCCCCGACGTGCGGAACCCGGCCCAGGCGAAGGAACTCGCCACACGGGCGTGCGAACTGACAGCGTGGGAAGACGCCAGGTATCTCGATACGCTGGCCGTCGCGTGTGCGGAACTCGGCGACCTACCGGCGGCGGTCGCGTGGCTGGAACAGGCGGTCGGCCTCGACGACCGGGCCGAGTATCGGGAGCGGTTGGCGACGTTCCGGGCGAAGCTCTGACGGCGCATCCGATGGGATGCGCTCATGATGCCGGAGGTTATCACCGCGGCAGCCAATTCCGAACATTCGGCAAAAATTCCGCAGCTTTCGCAAAATTCCCCTTCCACACGACCGACTCTGCTCTAGTGTGGAAGAAGACCAAGATTCGGATCGGTTTTCGCGATCCGAGTTTGGGTTGGCTCCGTGGCCGTGCTTGCGGCACAAAACGCTGTTCTCAAACCGCGAAATGGCAAACCCGTCGAGAGGCGGGGGCGCAAAGCTATGGGCCTTCGGTTGGTGCCCCCCACCGAGAACCGATGGTCGCCAGGCTGCCGAACGGATGGGTAGGCGACGTGCCCGTCCATCCCCGGATGACGTGGGAACCGCTTAATCGCGCCCCCATGCCACCTGATGTGCTGCAGGGTCGGCGTTCACACCCGTGAACATCGACTGCCCGGAGTCGACCCCGGTCTTTTCCCTTCTGGCGGTGAAATGCTCCGATAATGAAATTGTCGGGATAATTTCCCAATCTACCAACCACTACAACACAACTCATTTGCTAGTAGCTGCGACGACCCGCGTGCGATTTCCCGGCGTCCGCTACTCTGGTTGGACCCGAATTGTTATAATTTCACCACCCTACGCCCGATACAGATTGGGAACATTCGCCCCATCTGCTTACCGCTTGACCGTGCCCAGCGGCTACCCAACTATTCGTATGGCCCGATATGATTGATTACCAAGAAGCTCGCCGCATCGCGGCCATGATTGCTGCCGTGGGCGAGACCACGCGAATGCTCATCCTGCATCGGCTCGCAGAACAGCCGCGCAACGTCGGCGAACTGGCGGAGCTAATCGGCATCCCGATGGTGAACATGTCGCACCACCTCGGCGTGATGCGGCAGGCCGGGCTGCTGGAAGACCAAAAGGACGGCCGAAAGGTCGTATACAAGCTGCGCCCGGATATTTACACGCCCAGTGGGGACATGCCCAACGTGATTGGCACTCTGCAACTCGGGTGTTACCGGCTGAGCATCGTGAAGGCCGAGGACGGAGGCAAGGCGAAGGGCAAGGCCGCGAAGAAGGCCGAATGAGAAAGTCGCACGGCCCGCCCCGAAGAGATCGGAGCGGGCCGTGAGCGTTACAGGTTGAGTTTCTTCATCAATTCTTTGGCCTTGGCGGCCGGGCTGCCCTTCGTGTTCTGGATGTCTTCCAGACCCGCCTTAAGGGTGTCGGCCTTCGCCGGGTCGATTTTGCGGACCTCGTTGATCATGTAATCGTAGCTCGTCACTTCGCTGCCGAGCGGCTGACCGCTCGCGTATCGCTCCAGGGTCGATTTCACCTGAAGCATCGGATCGGCCTTGACGGCGATGCTCTCTTCTTTCGTCCCGCTACCGCAACCGACGAGGCCGGCGGCGAGCATCAAGACACCGACCCATTGCCATTTGAGAAACATGCGAACTCCGGGGAGGGAATTTCGGGCGTGAATGAACCGAGGCCCGTCCGAGAGTGCGGACGGGCCACCGGAAGGAACGGGCCGTGGATCAGTCCAGGGTGATGGTACCGCCATCGCTGGCGTGGCCGAGCCGCTGCCAGGTGAGGATGTCGATGGTGCTGCGGACGAACCGCACCGAGCCGTCGCCGAGGAGGGCGTTGACGCCGCCGGTGTGCAAGCTGCGGGCGGGGATGACACCCCAACTCCAGTCGTGCGCGCCGCCGGGGCAGCAGTTGCCGCCGGCCGTCGGCCAACTCCAGTTCGGCGGGGCGGCCGTCGTCAGGCCCGACTGAGCGATCGAGTACCACAGCGGCATGGTGCCGTTGTTGGACTTCACCCCTTGCGGGCTGTTCTTGGCGGCCGAGCCGATCGTGTCGAGTTCCGCCTGGGTGGCGAACTCCTTGTTGACGACGGCCGTGATCGGTCCGTCACCAGCGTAGAAGACGTCGAACGGGTACTTGCCCGGCCCGGCCTGCGGGGCGTTCGAGCCGGAGAGCAGTTCCGACGCGAGCAGGGTGTTCGACAGACCGTCGGTCGCATTGGCCATCTTCTTCTCGATCGTCTGCGAGATGATGCCGTTCGAAGTGGTCAGCCACATGCCCTGGACCTGACTGCCGAGGTTCCAGCCGTAGTTCGAACCGGGGCCGTCCCAGCCGGCCGGGTTGGTGCCCCGCTGCGGAGCCTGCGTCGACGATGGGCAAATGTACGCGTCGATGCGGGTGTTCATGAGGCCGTAGGCGGTGCCCCAGTTTGTG
>JBBQCQ010000538.1:0-3549 GCA_038318835.1 Gemmatales bacterium
CTCCTCGCCGGCACGATCGTGGCGACCGTCGCGAACCCATATCACGTTCACCTCTTCCAGGTGATCTGGGAGTACGCCACGCAGTCCGCCCCGCGAGCGTTCGTGCAGGAACTGTCGGCCCCGACACTGGCGAACGAGTGGTCGATGGCCGTCGCGTCGCTCCTCGTGTGGGCGGTGGTGAAGTGGTTCGGCCGGCGACCGCTGGAGGCCTTCGAGTTGGGCCTGTTGCTCGCAGGGGCGTTCCTGGCCAGCCGGATGTACCGCGACTTGTGGTTCGGTGCCCTCGCCGCCGCCGCGGTCATCCGCGACACAAGCGAAGATTCGATCCGACCGCGCACGCGAACGATCGTCGCGGTCGTGTTCGCGGCGTTCTTCCTGCTGCGAACGCTCAACGCCTTCGGCCTGCTGCGAGACACTGACTACGCGGCGGCGCACGCCAAGAAGTACCCCGTGCGGGCGGCCGCGTTCCTGCGGGAGAGCCGCCCGGCCGGCCCGATCTTCAACGACTTCAACTGGGGCGGCTATTTGAGTTGGGAACTGCCGGAGTACCCCGTCTCGTGCGACGGCCGCACGAATCTGTACGGCAACGAGCGGAATACGCAGTCGTACCAGACCTGGTCAACCGAGGATGGCTGGACGACCGACCCCGACCTGCGAATGGCAAACGTGGTGTTGGCCCCGAAGAAGCGTGTGTTCGAGGGCGTGCTACGCAAACGGTCGGGCGAGTGGAAATTGATCTACGAAGACGAGGTGAGTGCTATTTACGCTCGGACGAGTCGCTAATTTTGTAGGACGGGTCTCGAAGACTCGACCCGCCCCACAAAATCGCATTTAGTTCCCGAGCACCCACGCTCCGGCCTGTTGCACCGCATTCGGGGCCGGCACCACGGCGGCTTGGCCACTCCGGACGAGGGCGTCCCACTTCTGCGGGTCGTCGGACAGCGACTGCCCGGTGAGGTTGACCAGCCCTTCGTGGGCGCGGTCGGCCAGGGCCGGGTCGCGGGTCTTCTCCACCGTCAGCACCTTCGACAGAGCCGCGACCGATTCGGGCGTCCGCAGTTGCTTGAGGCCGCGGACGGCTGCCAGGCGGGTATCGCGGTCGGTGCCGCCAATCTTCTCGCCCCCGGTCGCGACTTGCGTGAGAATGCCGACGGCTTCCGCCTTGCCCGAGTTCGCCAGGGCTTCGATCGAGCGACTGCGGATCACGCCGGCGATGTCCGGGGCGAACCCCGTCGGCCCGGTCAGCGATGCCCGGTCGAGGGTGCCCATTTCGCGACCACCGGAGGCGAGTTGCAGGCCGCTCTGGGTCGGGTCCGCCACCGTCGGCGAACCCCCGCCGGCCTGGTAATACGCGGCCGTCAGGCTCTTCACCGCCCGCGCATCCTGGAAGCGGCCGAGTGCGTCGATGGCAGCCACCCGCACGACCGGGCTGGGGTCGTGGATGGCCGCATCGGTCAAGAGCTTCAGCGCCTCATCCTGTTCCGCTGCCGACCGCCCGTGGCTGGCCGGTTCCTTCAGCTTCTTCATCGCGGCCGCGCGCTCGTCCCCTTCCGGGTTCGTCCGCATGACCGTGAGCGGGTCGCGGCGGTCGAACATTGTCTCGTATGGGTTGTCGCGGAACTTCCGACTGCTCATCTTGTCCCAGAAACCGGTGCAGCCGGTCAGGTTCAGGGCGACGCCGATCAGCATGAAATTCAGGACTCGCCATGGCATGGGCCGCTCTCCGCACTGGTCCCGTCAGAGTTTCAAGTGGCCCGAATACCGCCCGACCCGACCCGCGTCAACCGGAACCGCTCCCGTTATTCCGCCCGTGCCGGTGGTGGCGTGGCCGGGTGGGGCCATTTGGCGTGGACCTCGAATTGCGTCGTTCCGCGAACCTGCTAAATTATGAAGGTTGTACTAGCCCCGACCGTGGCCGCCGCGAGTGGAGTTTGGCATGTCCGCGCCGACCGATGCCGCCGATTTCGCTCAACTCGTGGTCCGCGTGGGCCTCGTCGACGACAACGTCGCGAAGGAATGCCTCTACGAACTCGAGGACCGCACCCGCCCGCCCGTCGACCTCGCGAAGTTGATGGAGCGGAAGGGCCTCATCACCCCCTTCCAAAGTTCGAAGCTCATCAAGGGGGACATGGACGGCTACGTGCTCGGCGGGTTCCGCCTGCTTTACAAGATCGCCTCCGGCAGCTTCGGCCGCGTATACCGTGGCGACGATCCACGTACCGGGCAAATCGTCGCTGTGAAGGTACTCCGCCGGCGGTGGACGGAAGACAAGAAGCGGGTCGAGATGTTCGAGCGAGAAGGCCGCATCGGGCAGACGATGCAGCATCCGAACATCGTGCAAATCCTCGCCGTGAGCAAGGACCAGACGACGGGCCAGTATTACATCGTCATGGAGTTCGTCGAGGGGGGCAACCTCCGGGACATCATCTCGATTCGCAAGAAGCTTGAGCCGACCGAGGCGCTTCACGTCATCGAAGAATGTGCCGCCGGCCTCGCCTATGCTCAGTCTCGCGGGCTGACACACCGGGACATCAAACCGACGAACATCCTGATTTCCACGGACAAAGTAGCGAAGCTCGTGGACTTCGGCCTGGCGGAAATCAGTCAGGGGGCGGCGCTGATGACCAGCAAGGAGCCGGGCCACGGCGACGACTCGGAAGTCGACCGCACGGTCGATTACGCCGGCTTGGAGAAGCTCACCGCCAGCAAGAAGGGCGACCCCCGCAGCGACATTTACTTCCTCGGTATCGTGCTGTTCGAGATTCTGACCGGCCACGCCCTCTTGCCCCGTACCCGCGACAAGCAAGCCATGCTCATGCGGCAGCGGTACGAACTCGACGAGACAATCCGTAAGCTCGGCATCGAGTACGACCTGCCCGGCAACGTCATCGGCCTGATCCTGCGGATGTGCGCCTTCGAGCCGGCCGGCCGGTACCAGTCGCCCGCCATGATGCATGAGGGCATCAAGACTGTCGAGGCTGAACTCAAGGGCGGATCGACCGCCAGCCTCGCTCACCAGGCGAGCGGCCCGCTCACGATCTTCGTGGCCGAGGACCACCAGAAACTGCAAGACGTGTTCCGGAAGCAGTTCAAGAAACTCGGCTTCCGAGTTCTGATTTCGATCGACCCCGCACAAGCCCTCAGCCGCTTCAAGCAGCAACCGTATCACGCCCTCATCATCGATGTGGGGACTGTCGGCCGCGAGGGGATCGAGTCTTACGAGAAGGTGCTCCGCGAAGCCGAAGTATTGCACCTCGACTTCGCGGCCGTCTTGATCTTCAACGAGGATCAGACCGGGCTGGCCTCGACCGTCCGCGAGCACCGTAACGGCGTCGTGTTCGTGCGGCCGGTGACGATGAAGCAACTCTCCACGGCCATCCGCGAACGCCTTAACGTGGCCGAGGAGCAAGGGGAAGAGGAATAAGGCGAGCCGAGCACACTGAGGTACCCCCTGAGTAGCAATGCGAATCACCCCGCCCCTCACCGTGCTCCGCACACCAACGTCGTCCGCACATCCCGACCGAACTCCGTGTGCATCAACGGCAGGTC
>JBBQCQ010000539.1:0-3549 GCA_038318835.1 Gemmatales bacterium
GCTTGAGCAGTGGGTCGAACAACATGGCGGGGCACTCCGGGACAGTTGCAGTCGCGGACTACCTGATACCCGGAATCTCCCAGTCTGCCACCGCAACCCTGAAAGGCACGGCCATCAGACCCCTCTGGAGGAAGAGAACCGCCGCCTCCGGGCCGACGTGAAGCGGCTGGAGATGGAGCGCGACATCCTGACAAAAGCGACGGCGTTCTTCGCCGCCCACGCGAAGTGATCTTCGCCGGGGTCGAGGAACGCCGGACCGAATTCCCGGTGGCCGTGATGTGTCGCGTGCTGGGGGTGTCGCGGTCCGGGTACTACGCCTGGGCGACGCGGTCGCCGAGTGCGGCGGCGACCCGTCGGGAGGACCTGGCCGAGGCCATCCGGGCCATCCGCGCGGGGCATCGCCGTGTGTGAGAACACGGTGGCGGGGGTGATGCGAGTGGCGGGGATTCGAGCGAAGTCGAAGCGGCGGTTCGTTCGCACGACCGACTCCCGGCATCGGCTGGCGGTGTCGGAGAACGTCCTCGACCGCGACTTCACGGCGGCCAAGCCGAACCAGAAGTGGGCCATGGATCTGACGTACATCCCGACCCTCGAGGGGTGGCTGTTTCTGGCCATCGTGGTGGATCTGTTCTCGCGGCGGATCGTCGGGTGGGCGATGGCCGGCGCGATGACCAGCCGACTGGTGGTGGACGCGCTGGCGATGGCTGTGAGTCGTCGCGGGCCGGTGGCCGGGGTGATCGCGCACTCGGATCGGGGCAGCCAGTATGCGAGCGATCACTTCCAGGCGGAGTTGCGTCGGCACCAGATGGTGGGGAGCATGAGCGGGGTAGGCCAGTGCTGGGACAACGCCGTGATCGAGAGCACCTTCGGTCGGATGAAAGTGGAGTTGGTTCACGGCGAGCGTTACACGACTCGGGACGAGGCGAAGGCATCGATCTTCGAGTATATCGAAGTGTTTTACAACCGCATCCGGCGGCACTCGACCCTGGAGTACCTCAGCCCGAACGAGTTCGAACGGACGCACAACCGGAAAATACGCTAACTCCCTGTCCACTTTCCGTGGGGAAGATCACCATTCGCTTCGCGGTCGATCCAGAACACGGACCTTGCTTCAACGGCTCACCGGGAGTCTGATTTGATTTCAAAAGTGGTTTTGGAATCACCAAAACGAAGTGTCGTGTGCGTGACGTTTAGGTTTGTCGTCGCCGGGTGTCTCGAACACGCAGCGCGCTCGGTGGCTTCGATTCTCAAACCGAACGCAACCAACCTGTTCCCCACACCAGCGTCTCCCGCCCGCAGCGTCTCGACCAAGTTCGCCTCTTCCAGGTAGGCGATTGCCCGGCGGGCCTGCCCCTTGCTGACCGGCGTCTGCTTCTCGATCTGCCCGTACCCGAGGACGACCCACCACCGGCCGGCGACGAACTTGGTCGGCTTCGTCGCGTACCTCGATGCCAAATTGCTTCTAAGTGTCCGCCCTCAACAAGGGGGCATCGGGACGATGAAAGTTGCACAACCGTCTGGAAAAGTGAAAAATCTTGGCGGATGACCCTTGGCAAGGCGACTCTACTGCCTGCCCCTTCACCCGATAGCAGTTAGTCAGGAGTACCACGCATGTCACGAAAGAACCGCACCACCGTACGTTTGCTCAGCGAAGCGTTTGAACCGCGGGACGTGCCGGCCGTGTTTCCGATCCCGGCGAGTGCCGCGGCGATCAGCCCGGACGACGGCGGAATTCCGAGCATCAAGATCGTCGACCCGATCACGGGCGAAGACTTCGGAGCCGTGCAAGCCTACGAGGACTCGTTCCGCGGCGGCGTTCGCGTCGCCCTCGGGGACGTGAACGGCGACGGCGTCCGCGACCTCGTCATCGCCCCAGGTCAGGGGGGCGGGCCGCGAATTCGCATCGTGGACGGGAAGTCGGGTCAGACGCTCAACGACTTCTTCGTCTACGAACCGTCGTTCACCGGCGGCATCTCCGTCTCCGTCGGCGATGTCAACGGCGACGGCCGGAACGACATCATCACCGGCACCGGCGTCGGCGGCGGGCCGCGGGTTCGCGTGCTGGACGGCGCGACGCTCGGGAAGGGCGTGCTGAAGGATTTCTTCGCCTACGAGGACTCGTTCCGCGGCGGCGTCCTCGTGGCCAGCGGCGACACGGACGGCGACGGTCTTGATGACGTCATTACCGGCACGGGCGTCGGCGGCGGGCCGCGGGTGCAGGTGTTCTCGGGCAAGGACGACCGCGTCCTCCGGAACTACTTCGCGTTCGAGGACTCGTTCCGCGGCGGCGTGCTCGTGGCGAGCGGCGATACGAACGGCGACGGCCGGGACGACATCATCAACGGCACCGGGCCGGGCGGCGGGCCGGTCGTGCGGACCATCAGCGGCGCAGACGGCCGCGAACTCTCGGCCCTGTTCGCGGACGACCCATCGTTCCGCGGCGGCGTGAGCGTGGACGCCCGCGACCTGAACGGCGACGGCCGCGACGACGTCATTACCCACCTCCGGCACGGCAACGACGATGCCCTGCGGGTGTTCGACGGAGCAACCGCTGCCTTCATGACCTCCGTCAGTCGCGTGGTGGACGACAACCCTTCGCCGGAAGACGTCCTCGAAGGGCGGGGCGTCAGTGTGACGCCGGGGACGGTCTCGCATATCGAGGGCACGCTCGTCTCGGCCGACGCGACGGCCAATACGGTCACGATTCGGCTTCAGAACGGGACCGCCGTCACCGTGCAGGCCGGGGCCGGGACGGAAATCAAACGCGACAAGGTCGTCGTTCCGCTGTCGACCTTCCAGGCCGGCGACAAGGTGGAAGCGGTAGTGGGTGCGAACGGCATCGCCTGGGAGGTCGAGGCGAAGTCGGCCGCCTTCGTCGAAGGGCGAAGTGGTCGGGACGATTCGGGAAACAGCGGCAGTGGCCGCAGTGGGAGTGCCTCGGCGACAGCGGTGGAAGGAACGATCGCGGCCATCGATCCCGCCGCGAACACCGTGAGCATCCGCGACCAGAGCGGGACGGTCACGGTCGTGCGGGCGGCGGCCGGGACGAAAATCGCGCGCAACGACCGCGACGCGACTCTGGCTTCATTCGTCGTAGGCGACGCGGCGGAAGCGAAGATCGGTACGAACGGCCTCGCGGTCCAGATCGAGGCGACGGCCGCCGCGACGCCGGCCCCGACACCGACCGTTCCGCCGCCGGCCCCGCCGACCGGAACGAGCAACCCACCGGCCAACAGCAAGCTCGAAGGGACCATCACGGCCGTGGACGCGGCCGGCGGGAGTGTGACGATCCGCACCCAGAACAGAACCTCGTTCCTCGTCCGCGTGACTTCCACGACGAAGGTCGAGCGGAACAACAACCGCACCACCCTGGCGGCGATCCAGCTCGGCGATTTCGGGCAGGCGGAAATCGGGAGTACCGGCTTCGCCACCAAGGTCGAAGCCAAACAGGTGTGACAGACCGCCGTCCCGCGGGTAAGATGGACGGGTACGGTCCTCTTCCCCGCGGGTGGTTCGGATGTCCGATTCGTCGAAGCCTTCCCCGTCGGA
>JBBQCQ010000540.1:0-3548 GCA_038318835.1 Gemmatales bacterium
GAGTTCGGCCAGGAGTTGGTCGAACGCGGTCGGGGTGATCCCGGTCAGTTGACGGAACGCCTTGGGTGACCGTTTCAAGCGATCGGTGTGGCTCATCCCCTTAACATAGCGCGAAACCTGCTATCGTGCAGCGGGTCTAATATCTAACGCGAATTCCGGGCCGATCCACTTTCCTCTTGCACCGTGTCCGCCAATCGGCGATAATTTTCATTACCCGCCGACTGCGGCCGCTCCCGGCCGATCCTCCCGCTGCCAACTCGCCCGCCGAAGGAATGCTCTCCATGCCCCGCACGCTTTGCCTGGCCCTCACGGCCGTCTGCCTCGCGTTCGCCAACGTCGGCTTCGCCCAAACGCTCACGGTCCACCCCGCGAAGGTCGAACTGAAGAACGGCGACGACGCGGCCCAACTCATCGTTACCGCTACGCACGCCGATGGGCAGGTGTTCGACCTGACGCACGAGGCGAAGTATGCCGTCGCCGATGGCAAGATTGCCAGCGTCACCAACACCGGCCGCGTGGTGCCGTTGGCGAATGGCGCGTCCGAGATCGTCGTGACCCACGCCGGGCAAACGGCGAAGGTGCCGGTGACGGCCGCCCACCTCGGCGAGAACCTGCCGCTGAACTTCACGAATCAGGTCGTGCCGATCTTCACGAAGCTGGGGTGCAACAGCGGCGGCTGCCACGGCAAGGCGAGCGGGCAGAACGGCTTCAAGATTTCGCTCCTCGGCTTCGAGCCGGAATTCGACTTCCAGTCGCTCGTGAAGGAAGGCCGGGGCCGCCGACTGATGCCGACCGCCCCCGACTCGTCGCTGTTCTTGCTGAAGGCGACGGGCCAATCGCCGCACGGCGGCGGGCGGAAGATGGACCCGGCTAGCGATGAGTACAAGATCGTCCGTCGTTGGATCGCGGCCGGCATGCCGTGGGGGAGCGAGACGGACCCAACACTGACGAAGATCAGCGTCTACCCGGAACAGCGTGTGATGGCCCGCCAGCGGACGCAGCAGTTCGCGGTGTACGCCCACTATTCGGATGGCAGCGTGGAAGACATCACCCGCCGCGCGCAGTATGAGAGCAACGATGGCGAAGTGGCCGTGGTGGACGGGGCCGGCCTCGTGCGAACGCTGAACATGAGCGGGCAAGCCGCGATCATGGCCCGCTATCAGGGGAACGTCACGACCTTCCGGGCCATCGTGCCGCTCGGCCAGAAAACGCCGGAATGGACGTTCCCCGCGAAGACGGTGGTCGATCAGTTCACCGCGAAGAAGTGGAAGGAACTCGGCCTCGTGCCGGCGGAACTCGCCAGCGATGAAGTCTTCATTCGCCGGGCGACGCTGGACATCACGGGCACGCTGCCGACGCCGACGCAGGTGACGGCGTTCGCGAACGACACCGCCGCCGACAAGCGGGACAAGCTCATCGACAAACTCGTGGAGACGCCGGAGTACGCTTACTACTTCGCGAATAAGTGGGCCGACGTGCTGCGGGTGAAACGCCGCGGCGACCGCGAGCGGGCCGAGGGCACGTTTGCCTTCCACGGCTGGATTCGCGAAGCCGTTGCCAGCGACCTGCGGTACGACGAGTTTGCCCGTGCGGTGGTGACGGCCACCGGCGACGAGACGACGAACCCGCCGAGCGTGTGGTTCAAGGAGATCGACAAGCCGGAACAGTTCGTGGACGACGTGTCGCAGGTCTTCCTCGGCCAACGGCTAACATGTGCCCAGTGCCACCACCACCCCTACGAGAAGTGGAGCCAGGACGACTACTGGGGCCTCGCCGCGTTCTACGGCCGCGTCGGGCGGAAGGAAGTGAAGATGCCCTCGAGCGATCCGAACCGCAACAACGCCCGCCGGCAGATCGTGTTCACGAAATCGACCGGCACCGTGACGAACAAGCGAACGCAGAAGACCGCCCTCACGAAGCCGCTCGACGGCGAGCCGATGGACGTGGACGCGACCGACGACCCGCGGCAGAAACTGGCCGACTGGATGACGGCCGCGAAGAACCCGTTCTTCGCGAAGACGCTGGCCAACCGCTACTGGGCGCATTTCTTCACCCGCGGCATCGTCGATCCACTCGACGACATGCGCGTGACGAACCCGCCCTCGAACCCGGAACTGCTCGACGCCCTGACGAAGAGCGTCATCGACAACGGCTACTCGATGAAGGCACTGGTGAAGACGATTTGCAAGAGCCGGACGTACCAACTGAGTGCGGTGCCGAACGACTTCAACAAGCACGACAAGCAGAACTACGCCCGCTACTACCCGAAGCGGATGGGGGCCGAGGTGCTGCTGGACGCGGTGAACCAGATCACCGACACGCCGCAGCAATTCAGCGGCCTGCCGAAGGACAAGCACGCCCCGACGCGGGCGATCACACTGCCGGACGAGTCGTACACGAGCTACTTCCTGGAAGTCTTCGGCAAGCCGCAGCGGATCAGCGCGTGCGAGTGCGAGCGGGTGAACGAGGCGAACCTCGCCCAGGCGTTGCACCTGCTGAACAGCGACGAGGTGCAGGGGAAGATCACGAACGGCGGCCGCATCAAGGACTTCATCAAGGCCGACGATAAACGGCCGGACGCGGAGAAGGTTGACGAACTCTTCCTGTGGGCCTTCGGCCGCAAGCCGACGGCCGACGACCGGGCGGCGGCGCTCGGGCACATCGACGCAGCCGTGAAAAAGGGCGGGCCGGCCGCGAAGCGGGCGGCCTTCGAGAACATCATCTGGGCGCTGATGAACACGAAGGAGTTCGTGTTCGTGCAGTGAGTCTTTTAACAGCGACATGGAGGCGGCTCACGCGATGGCGATGCTTGCGGAGGTGTTCATTCCGAAACTTCGGGCGAAGTTCCCCGACCGCGGGTTGATCGTGGGCACTAAACCCTGCGCCCGATTCCCGGCGACTCACGCCGACTTCGGCGACATACTCATCCATGATGACGGTGAAGAACTCACGCTGGAAGCGGGTCGTTTCACGCACGGGCATTTCTCGAATTGGGATGCTTCACTGCCTCTCGAACAAAGAGCCGAGTCGATCGTAAACGCCGTGATCGACTTCTTGGAACTCGCGTTCGCGGACGGGTACGTGTTTTGGGGATCGCACGACAAAAGCGGCGGTTGGCACTTGCGAGACGCCGAACCGTCGGCCCGATTCATCGGACCCGCGTTTGTTTGGTCGGGACCGATCGCGTAGCTCCATCGCCCCTTCGGGGCTTCGTCTCTGCGTGCGACTTCCACGGGTTGCGCTGCGCTTCACCCGTGGCTCCAGTCCGCGGCCCCGTCCGGGGCCGAAAACCAGTCGCCGCCCCTTACCGCCTCCCCGTGTGGGGGTTCATCTCCGAGAGCGGTTGCTTCCCGCCGCAGTTCTTCGGCCCCGGATGGGGCCGCGGACTGTAGCCACGGGTGGAGCGGAGGCCGCCGCCGGCCGGCCGCAGCGCAACCCGTGGAACGAATACGCAGACTCAACTGCCCCGGAGGGGCAGCGGAACGACCCTCTCGCGGCCGCGTAAGTCGAACACGTACCGCTCGTCGTGCTCGACTTCGTGCTTCCGT
>JBBQCQ010000541.1:0-3531 GCA_038318835.1 Gemmatales bacterium
CCTTCGAGAAGACGCGCGTGAGCACCGCGCTGTCGTCGGCCTTGCCGATCGCTTCCCGCGCGGCCTCGCGGGTGTCGAGGCGGAGCTTCGCCTTGCGCGCTTTCGCGTCGGGTCCGTGGCACGGGAAGCAGTGCGTGGCCAGGATCGGCCGCACATCGCGGGCAAAGTCCGGGACGGCGGCCGCGAACGCGGGGAACAGGAGGAGTGCGAGGAGCGTTCGCATGGTTTACGCCGGTTGGAGGACGTGAAGCGTGACCGACTTCACGAAGTCCTTCACCCGCGGGCGAAAGTCGGCCATGTGCGTAGCTTGCGAGTGGGCGTGCAGGGCGGCGAGGTCGGCCCATTTCTCGACGATGACCACGCCGTTCTCTCGCACCGGCGGTTGAGCGGCGGCCCCGCTGGCCACGTCGATCGTCGGGCCGTACTCGATGCACCCGGCCTCCGCGAGCACCAGCGGCACGAGCTTGTGGAACTCCGCAAGGAAGGCCTCGCGGGTGCCGGGGTTCAGGTCGAACGTGGCAATGACGTGGATCATGCTGGCGGAATCTCCGGGAAGCGTTTACCTTGATGATATGGCATCCAGCACCGATTACTTCCTATCCACCCGGCCGGCGTACCCGTGGTCCGAGTACCCCGTCGGGCTGCCGGCTCTCGGCCTCGTCGCGGCCGTGCTCGTCGGCGTCACCCTGTGGACGTACCTGAAGCATCCGTCCGCCACGCGCCGGCGGGTGGCCATCATCCTGTCGTTGCGGCTCGCCGCGCTCGTCATCGCGCTGCTCACGGCCCTGCGGCCGAGCGTCGGCATTCAGGAAGACCCGAAGGTGCCGAGCGTGCTGCTCGTCGGCGTGGACCTGTCCGAGAGCATGACCATCAAGGACGAGTTCGACAGCCAGACCCGCATCGCGGCTGTGCGGAGGATTCTGGAGAAGTGCGAGCCGACGCTGGAGGAACTGCGGACCGAGCAGAACGTGAACGTCGTGCTGTACGCCCTCGGCAAGACCGATTTCAACGAGGCGACCGCGGCCTACGACTCGAAGCTGCCCGCGGACTCGAAGCGGTCCGACTACGGCGTGTACCTCAGTCGCACCTTCGAGAAGTGGCAGACCGAGCGATTCGTGCGAGCGCACCTCATCATCGGCGACGGGGCCGACAACGGCACGACGTACTCGGCCCAGACGGAGGCCGCCCGGTGGCGGGCGGTCGCGCCGGTGCATACGTTCGCCGTCGGGTCGAAGACCACGCCGCCGAACGCGAAGGACGTGGCCGTGGTGGCCGTGGCCGCCGACCCGTCGCCGGTGCCGATCAAGAATGACCTCGTCATCAAGGTCGTGGTCAACGCCTACGGGTTCGCCGGGGCGACTGTGCCGATCGTGGTGAAGTTCGACGACGTGGATGTGGTTCGCGAGAACGTAACGCTGACGAAGGACGCGAACAACGAGATCGAAATCAAGGTGAAGGCCCCCGACAAGGCCGGCGAAGTCCGCGTGAAGGTCGAGATTCCCATCGAGAGCGTGCCCGGCGACGCCAACCCGGCGAACAACTCCGTCGAGACATATCTGACCGTCACGAAGGAAGGACTTCGCGTCCTGATGATCGACCGGCACAGCCACGAGATGACGATGATGAGCGACGTGCTGCGGGCCGATAAGCGGTTCGACTTCGTGCGAGTGCTTCGCGAAGGCGACGACCCGGCCACGCCCGGCGAGCGCGAGGTCTTCGACTTCGACAACAAAGCTTACGATGTCATCATCCTCGGCAACGTATCGCGGCGGCAACTCGAAGCCATCGACCCGAAACTGCCCGAGAAGATCCGCGATCAAGTGCTGAAGAAGAACGTCGGCCTCTTGTTCGGGGCCGGCGACGCGAGCTACGCCGGCGACCCGAATCGGCCGATCGACAACGGCTGGAAGGGGTCGGCCCTCGAAGGCATTCTGCCCGTCAGCCTGACGAACTTCCCGACCGTACCGGATTCGGTCTACAAGGCCGACGACAAACGGTTCCAGTGCGTGCCGACCGTCGAGGGGCTGCGGTTCCTGCTGAAAGTTGGCGGCGAACAAAGTGCGGAGGCGTGGAACAAACTGAACGAGGTAACGCCGAACGTGCCGACGAGTCGGCTGAACGGGATCAGCAAACTCGGCGTGCCGAAGCCGGGGGCGACGGTGTACGCAGTGGCGTCCGACAGCCGCGACCTGGTACCGGCCGGGCTGACACAACCGCAGGCGCAGACGAAGCCGCCGTATCTGCTCGTCGGCACGCAGTTCGGCGACGCCAACGGCGGCCGGGTGCTGGCGTGGGGCGGCATGAACACCCGCCTGTGGATGTCTTTCGGCCGGCGGGCCAAACCGCCGACCCGCGAGGGGTTCGAGATTCACACGCAGTTCTGGCGGCGACTCGTGCTGTACCTCGCTCACCAGGAGGAGGACGAAGGGGCCGCGTTCGCCCGCCCGGAGTTCCGCCGGCTACCCGTGAACGGCAAACAGTCGGTGAAGATCGGCCTCCGTACCACCGGCGGCGTGGCCGCGGCCGACGCGAAGTTCGACGTGACGGTGATCGCCCCCGGTCAGAAGCCGGAGGAGGGCGTGCCACTGCAATCGTTGGTCGATCCGAAGGACGGCAACAAGGTCGTGTTCGAGCCGAAGCTGGCTGGCGAATACACGGTGGTGCTCAAGGCCGAGGGCAAGGACGCGGCCGGCAAGGAACTGAAGGGCGAGGCGACGGCCCGGTTCATCTCGTACCCGGACACGTCGGACGAACTCTTGCGGGCGGCGGCCGACCACGACTACCTGGAGAAGCTGTCGAAGGCCGGCGGCGGCAAGGCGTACCGCCTCGACGACCTCCCCGGCTTCCTGAAGGAGCTAAAAGGCCAGCCGATCGTGACGGTCAAGCCGAAGCCGCGGTTCGTCCCCGACTGGCGGCGGAACCACTCGCACGGCTTCCTGCCCGGCTGGCTGGTCGCCTTCGCGCTCGTGCTGGGAGCCGAGTGGGCACTGCGGCGGGTGTGGGGGATGGTGTGAACCCGCGCGACAAAATGCCTCTCTGTTGGTCCGCGCGTGCAGATTGTTTCGATCGAAACCGATAAAATAACTGTACGTCGGGCGAGAGTGATCGAACGCTCTTGCTTCGAATGACGTAAGGACGTGTAGAATTCGGCAGAATTATCGAGGACTTGTCATGAATCATTTGTTGCTCCAACTTCGGGCAATTTGGCGCAGTATTTCGCAGACGACAAAGTGCTCGGCGGTCGCGCCCGACGTGCGGAGTTTAGCCGAAGGGAGTTGATCCGGGATGAACGATGGGAGGGTACGGCCGTGATGATGCCACAACCCGCAAACCCGATTGCGAACAGCGGCTCGGCGAACACTCTCGCCGTCGAGGAGCGGTGGGACGAAGTCCTCCTCCGTGACGAAACGCTCGCGCAGTTTGTCTACCGCTTCCGAGTCCGAAACGAAGGCGGTCCCAAAGTCCAAACGCTGCCCGTCCCGGTCGGGTTCGACCGGAACAAGGGCCGGCGGACATGGCAAGAGGTGATCT
>JBBQCQ010000542.1:0-3520 GCA_038318835.1 Gemmatales bacterium
ATACCCACTGCCGTACGCGGGACTCGAGTAGAACGACGGTCCCCACGAACCCACGCACCCGGAGCAACCGCCGGCATAACCGTAGCCGCTTCCCCATCCGCCGACCACGTAACCGGGGCTGCCGTAGCAGCCGATGCTGTAGGTGATCGGGGTTGAAACCGGGGCCGCGACAACGACGCCCGCGGACCCGTAACAGCCGAAGCACCCACGGTGGCGCCAGTGGAAGGCCGAGGTATCTGCGGTCGAGACAATGGCGGTCATCAAGATGAGGCTGTACATGGTCGTCCTCAAGGGCGAGAGGTTACTCGCAAATTAGTTTAGGATATTTGGCGAGACTAGGAAATAAAAGCCGACTCGGTCGTCCGGGAAAAGTGGGGAGAATATCCGGCCGATGCGATGTGGTCGATTTCGAGATTTGTAACGGGTGGTTCGGTCGTGACGGCCTTACTGCCAGCCGCGACGGCGGAAGAGCCAGCCGGCCGTGACGAGCCAGAACGCGGCGAGGCCCATCGCGGCGAGCAGATGCAGCCAGTGGACACTATGGACGCTGCCAGACAGCGAGGCGTGCAACACTCGCGGGACGTGATACTCGAGCGCGAGGTTCGAGACGAACGGGATGCCGTTCGTCGAGCAGATAACGAGGACCAGCGACACCGACAGCAGGTAGCACATGGCCCCCATGAAGGCGGCGCGTTGCGTCTTCGCGAGGGTGGCGATGGTCATGCCGATGCCGAGGAAGCCGGCGGCGACCGTGAACAGACCGGCCCAGAAGAACAGCGTGGAGAGCACGGCCGGCTTGTATACACCGGCAATGATGGCTGCGAGTGTGCCGCCGAGGACCGGATAGAACAGAAACTTCGCCATCAGGATTTCCGCCGGGGATGCCGGGGACAGAGCCTGCGCGAGCAACACGCCGCGTTCCCGTTCCTCGCAGTTGAGCGTCGGCAGCAGGTACACGCACGAGAAGTAGAGCGCGAACACCACGAGCGCCGTCGCGATGGCCGACCGGAGTTCCAGCGTCTGGCCGCCGAGTCCTTCCCGTGTGATTTCGACTTCCGGCACGAGGCCCGGCTGCCATCCGTCGGCGTCCCGCCGCAGGCTCGCGAACGCTTCGCGGACGGCCCACAGGTCATCATCGGCGGTCCCGACCCGCGGTAAGTCGGCGTTCGTCACCTTCAAGGCCTTCAGTTTTTGCTCGGCAATCTCCTGGAGGCCGACCCGCAATTCCCGCCATAGCCAGGTCTCGTAGGGGGCCATGGCCGCCGTGTCGCCGGGCGGGTGGAAGACATCCACCCGCAAGTGCGGCCGGCCGTCCTGCGTGTACGCGTTGATGCGGATGCTCGCAACGCCAGGCTGGTAGTAGACGCCTTCCTTGATGCGATCGGGGTGCATGTTCCGGAACCGGACGCGGTGGGCTAGGTCCGGCGGCACGGTCTTTTCGAGGTGGTTCAACACCGGGGTCATCAGCTCCGAATCTTCGCGGGTGTAGTACACGAAGCAGTGTTGCACACCGCCGACCATGCCCGTACCGGCCGCCTCAGTTGCGGCACTGCCGCCACGGCCGAACCCGGCGGGGTTGAACACCGACAGCATGACCGCTGCCGCGATGAGGAGCAGACCGAGGGCGATTCCCCCGCGGTTGGCCGCGTGCCGGTGCAGTTCCTTGACGACGAGTGCCCGCAGGATGTAGAAGCGCATCACTCGAAGGCCTGCCCGGTGAGTTTCAGGAAGGTGGCGTGGAAGTCGAACTCCCGCGTTTGGAGGCTGGCCGTCCGGCCGTCGCGGACAAGTTCGGCGAGCGTGTGTCGCTCAGATTCGCGATCCATGTCGAATGCCTGCCGTTCGCCGGTCGCGAGGATGGCATCGGTGATCCGCTCGGTGTGCTGTTGTTTCAGCGCGAGCGGCGAGTCGAGGGCGACGAGTTTACCCTTACACACGATGCCGACGCGGTCGCAGATCTTCTCAACTTCGTCCATGTCGTGCGTCGTCAGTACTACCGTCCCCCCCTGCGAAACCCGCTCCCGCAAAATCCGGTGGACGACCTCGGCCGAGTGAACGTCGAGGTTGGCCGTCGGCTCATCGAGGTATAGCACCCGCGGTTGGTGCAGGAGTGCCCGCGCGAGCAGAAGCTTCCGCCTCATACCGAGGGAGTAGCCGCGGACGAGCGTATTGCCGGCCTCTTCGAGCTCGACCATCTCCAGGCATTCGCGGACCCGCAACCGCGGCACGCCGTAGAGTTCCGCGAAGAATTCGAGGTTGCGATTGCCGGTGAACTCCTCGAAGTGGTTCTCGCGATCCGGCACGTAGCCGAACAGTGGCTTGATCTTCGCCCACTCGCGGACCACGTCGTGACCGAGGACGCTGACGCTCCCACCCGTCGGCCGTCGCTGTCCGATCAGCACGCGGATGGTCGTACTCTTACCAGCCCCGTTCGGACCGAGGAGGCCGAAGAGTTCGCCCTTGCGGATGTCCAGCGTGAGGCTATCGACGGCGGTGAAGGAGCCGTAGCGGACGGTGAGGCCGCGAATGCTGATGGCCGGATCGAGCATAAAGCAATTATAGAACACGATCCGACGGAACACCACGGTGTCGGTGTGTCCCCGACACGTATGTACGGCCCGGCTTTGCTATGATACCGGCAACGAGGGACCCGACATGACAACTGCCACCCACCCACCCGTTCAACGCCTGAGTGTCGCGGAGTTCGCGACGCTCCCCCGCAACGGACAGGCGAAAGAGCTTGTAAAGGGAGTGCCGGTACCCGTGAACATGCCCAGCCCCCGCCACGGCGAAATCTGTTTGCAGGCCGGCTTCCTGCTGAAACTGTACCTCACGAATAACCCGGTGGGGCGGGCCGTGAGCAACGATTCCGGCATCGTCACCGAGCACGACCCGGACACCGTCCGCGGGGCGGACGTGGCGTTCTACAGCTTTGACCGAGTGCCTGCGACGACGCCACTGCCGATGCAAGGTTACGCCACCGTGGTCCCGGAACTCGTGTTCGAGGTACGGTTCTTCACGGACCGTTGGTCCGCCGTTCACACGAAGGTCGCCGAGTACCTGGCCGCAGGGGTCAATGCCGTGGTCGTGCTGGACGAGCAAACCCAACGGGCGTGGGTGTACCGGGCCGACGCCGAGCCGAGCGAACACGGCCCGGACGAGGAATTGGCATTCGCCGCCCCGCTCAACGGCTGGCGGGTGGCCGTCCAACAGTTCTTCGCCTGACGGCTACTCGAACTCCACCTCGCCGCCGCGCTTCACGTTGAAGTACTTCGCGTTCGGGTGGTGGAAGACGATCGCCGTCGTCGATTGCTCCGGCTCCAACAGGAACTGCTCGGTCAGCGTGATCCCCACCCGCGTTGGGTCAATCAACTTGAACAGCCCCGTCTGGTCTTCCAGGTGCGGGCAGGCGGGGTAGCCGAAGGCGTAGCGGCGGCCGCGGTAGTGACCCTTGAACAGCTTCTGGATCGTCGGCGAGTCCTTCGCGCCGATGCCCCACTCGGCCCGCATCCGCTTGTGG
>JBBQCQ010000543.1:0-3517 GCA_038318835.1 Gemmatales bacterium
CCTTCGGCGTCGAAATCCAGGACCGATTTTTCTATCGTGGCGGCAGGTCGCCCGTTCGCGGCACCAACGGCTGGCGGTACGCTGGGACGACGGGGCCGACCGGCGTCGGGCGGAGGGCTTCCTCCCGTGTCGGGGCCGACGGCGATTCCTTCAGGCCACTGTTCGGCTTCAGCGCGCCGCCGATGCCGATGATCTCCGGGCGGCGGGCGACCTTGTCTGCGAACACTTGTAAGTCACTCGCCACCTTCTCGGCCCGCTGAAGCGTTCGCGTCAGGGCCACGGCCGAGTCGTTCAGTTGGTTGTACAGCGTCGGGTCGGTAATCACCTTTTGCAACGTGCCGTCGGAACGGTTGATGGCGTGGATCGTCGCCCGCAGTTCCACGAGTGTCTTCGCCAACTCGTCGGATGCCGTGCCCACGTTCTTGAAGATCGGGCCGGTACTCTCGGCCAGCGGCTTCGTCACCGCTTGAATGTCTTTCGCCGCACTGTCCACGGTCCGGAACGCGCTATCGGCCGACTTCACGGCGCTGTTGGTCGAGGTCAGAATCTCGTCGAACCGCGGCCACCGGCCGTTGAACTCCTTGAGCGTTTTCTCTCCCTGATCGAGGAAGATGCCGGCCAGCCGGAGCGTCTTGATGAAGTCATCGCTGGCGATCGACACGTTCTTGAGTGTCTCCGAGAACGCCTTCCGGTTGTCGGCCGAGAGCAAGTCCTTCGCCTCCTCCGCGGTCGAGCGGACGGCCTTCAGTGTGCCGTTCAGTTCCGCCTCGTTGTCCTTCACCACCTTTCGCAAGTCCTCGATCAGCGGCTTCACGGTGCGGATCAGGTCGCGGACTTCGTTGAGCGTCGCTTTCAAGCCGCCCTCTTGCCCCGGCTTGTCGTTCGCGCCGGGCAGATCGTTGAACGCGAGGATCGCCTGCACCTTTTCGTTCGTCCGCCGCAGTTCCGGCACAAACTCGCGACTGCTGCGGGCGAGGCCGGCGATTTCGATGAACGCCTGCTCGACCTTCGGCACGGCTTGCTCGACCCGCTGCACGGAATTCAGGATGCGGGCCATCGACTCCTGCGCGCTCGGCAGCACGCCCGACGCCTGACGGACAAGGGTGTTCGCGTTGATCGGCGTCTGACCGGCGATCTCAACATTGATGGGGTACGTGTCCCCCAGGGCCTGGACGGGTTGGCCGTCGGCGTTGACCTTCGGGATGAAGTCGAGCGACGTGTCGCCGCTGAGGATGCCGCGGAAGATGGTGGCGTCTTCGTTCTGCCGCGGCAGGTATCGCTTGTCGATGCGGATCGTCACCTTCACCTGACTGCTCGTTTCATCGAGGTCGAGGGCGGTGACTTCGCCAACGCGCACGCCCGACTTACGGACCGGCGTACCGGGGGCAATGCCGGGGGCTTCGCCGAACGTGACGACGTACTTTTCGCGGGAGTCGAAGAGCCGCGGCGCACCGCCGAACAGCACCGCCAGCCCAGCGAGGCCAAACAGGCCCATCGCCATGAACACGCCGAGTCGAAGTTTCGCGCTGCGCTCTGCCATGATGACTCCCCCATATAGCCGCCGGTTGACCGGCGGCTATATATCTCCCGCCCGCCCCTCGACGAACTGCCGCACGCGGGGGTCTTCGGCTGTCGCCAGCCCGGCTGGCGGGCCGTCGTAGATCACTTGCGATTCGTCGTCTTTCAGCCGACTCAGCGGGTAGAACATCACCACCCGGTCGGCCACCTTGTGGACCGTCCGCATCTCGTGCGTGACGATGATACTCGTCACCGGCCGCTTGCTGCGCGCCAGCAAGATCAGCTCGTTAATCACGTCGGTCATCACCGGATCGAGACCGGTCGTCGGCTCGTCGTAGAGCATCACGTCCGGGTCGAGGGCGAGCGCCCGCGCCAGGCCGACGCGCTTTCTCATGCCGCCAGACAGTTCGCTCGGCATCTTCGTCTGCGACGACTCCGGCAAGCCGACATCTTGCAACCGCTCGCCGACCCGCTTGACCAGGTCGGCATGGGTCCCGCCGCCCTTCGCCCGCAGGCCGAACGCGACATTGTCGAAGACGCTCAGGCTGTCGAACAGAGCCGCACTCTGGAACAGGAAACCGACGCGTAGTCGCATGGCCGTCAGTTCCCGCTCGGTCAGCGTCTTCAGCGACTTCCTTAGGAACAGCACCTCGCCGGTCGTCGGTTGCAGCAGGCCGACGACGAGCTTCAACAGACACGTCTTGCCGCACCCGCTCTCGCCGATGAACGCGACCGTCTGCTGCGGCAGAATGTCGAGGCTGATGCCGCGGAGCACGTCGTGCGTACCGAAGCGGACGCCCACGTTCTTCAGTTGTACCAACGGCTCGCTCACCACGATTCCTCAGAGTGGCTTGGAACTACCCGCCGGCCAGATCAAGTCGTGAACGCTGTTCGCCAACAGGCCAAAGACGAAGTCGAGGGCGAGGATGGCGATGAACGAAATCACGAACGACTGCGTCGCCGCCCGGCCCACGCCCTCGGCCCCGGCCGTGCCGTGGAACCCACGGTGACAGGCGATGAGCGCGATCACCCCGCCGAAGACAACCGACTTCAGGAGGCCGACGAACACGTCCCAGAAGCCGACGAACGCCCGCGTGTGCTCCCAATAATGGTACGCATCGATGCCGTAGACCCGCAAGCAGACGAAGCTGCTGCCGATCAGGCCCATGATGTCCGCGAGCACGGTCAGGATCGGAATCATGAGCACGGCCGCCAGGAATCGCGGGGCGACGAGGTACCGCACAGGGTCCACGCCGAGGCACGCGAGCGCGTCGAGTTGTTCGGTGACGCGCATCGTCCCGAGTTCCGCCGCCATCGCGCTGCCGATGCGGCCGGCAAGCATGACGGCCGTGAGTACCGGGCCGAGTTCGCGGACGACGGACATGTGAATGACCGCGCCGAGCGAGGTGTCCAGGCCGATCTGATGGAACTGACTGTACGCCTGCACGGCCAGCACCATGCCGATGAACGTGCCCGTGATGGCGATGACGCCGACGCTGTCGAGGCCGACGACGAGGCAGAGGCTCATCAGTTGGGCACGCTTGAAGTGCCGCGTGAAGATGCCGGTGATGGCCCGCCACGAAAACGCCGTCCAGTCGCCGAGCGCGACGAGTCCGTCGGCGAAGCTCGTCGCGAAGGTCGGCGGGGCCGTGTCACTGGCCATCGGGGACAATCCTTCCCATGCGAATCCATCGAGCCAACCGTGGCTCATCATTGTCCATCGGCGTTCCCGCGGATGGCGGGTCGGCAAGAAGCCTTCACCGACCCGTTCTCCGGCCGATCCGATCGCTACAACCAGATTTGTCGGCCGGGTCGCGTCCGCTAGCCGTCATCCCGTGCCGAAGATGAGCAGGGAAATATTGGCGTAAATGATAATGCCCGTCACGTCGCTGAGGGTGGCGATGGCTGGGCTAGACACCAGCGCGGGGTCGCCGCCGCACCGATGAATGATTAACGGCAGCATCGCACCGAGCAAGGTGCCCCACAGGCAGATGGCCAC
>JBBQCQ010000544.1:0-3506 GCA_038318835.1 Gemmatales bacterium
GCCGAACACGGCGAACTTGATACTCGACGACCCGCCGTTGAGGGTCAGGACGCAATCGCCGGGTGCTATTTGCACATCGAACATCGATTAGCCTCGCGGACGCCCTTGGCACGGGCCACCTTCCATCGGACCGCGAAGGGCTTCGACGCGGCCTAGGTCTTGTGGTGCGCGGCCTCGTACTGGGCGATCTTCTCGTTGCGGCGGGCATGGCGACCGGTGCCGTTCTCGAACGGCGTTTCTAGCCACTTGCGAACGATCTGCTCCATCATGTCTTCGCTCAACAGGTCCGCTGACAAGCACAGCACGTTGGCGTCGTTGTGCGTGCGGCTCATCTCGGCGTCCACGATGTCGCGGCAGTTCACGGCACGAATGCCGAAGACCTTGTTGGCCGTGATGCACATGCCGTGCCCGGTCGCGCAGATCAGTACGCCGCGGTCGGCCTGACCGGAGGCGACGGCCTCGCTGACGGCGATGGCGAAGTCGGGGTAGTCCACGCCCCCGTTGATCGACCCGGTGCCCAGGTCGGACGGGCAATGGTGCATGGCCAGCACAGTGGCCAGCACGCGACGCTTGGCGTCCAACCCGCGGTGGTCGTTCCCGATGGCAATCTTCATATCCGCGTCCAATCCGCAATCAGGCGATTCAGGTGCTGCACAATCATGCCCGCACAGGCTTCGTACTCGGCCCGGCCGCCGCCGATCGGGTCCGGCACATCATCGCGATCGGCCAGTAAAACTGGCGCGGGGCCATCGACCGGGAACCGCATCATCAGCACGGCCAGGTGGCTGACGGTCATGGCGAAGACATCGGTCGCGTCCGCCAGGAGTTCCGGGTTCACCGGCCGACTGCGGTGCCCCGACAGGTCGACGCCGTATCCGGCGGCGATGTCCACACCTTCCGTACTCGCCGCGTCGCCGGGAAAGGCCGACACGCCCGCGGAGCGGATAGTATAGCCGCGGTCAGGCAACTCTTCCGGGGTGACGCCGAGGCGGTCGGCGAGCAACTTCTTACACAAACCTTCCGCGAGCGGACTGCGACACGTATTGCCCGTGCAAACGAACAGGACCGACCGCCGGCGGTGGTTTGATGGGGGCGGTGCATGGTTCGCGTCAATCGACATTCGACCGATGGCCTGCACAGGAGGCAACGGAATCTGATTGGCCCATTCTTTTTATGGAAGGGCCGCGGAACCAACAAGACAGGATGTCGGAGAATCGGACAAGGCCGGCGAAGGATTCGGTTCGGTTGCGGGCACTGATCGGGTGTCGCTCGTGAGTGGGACATGACCGAGGCCTCGGAGAACTGGCGGGAACATGGCCTCCGCGGGGCCGCCCTCGCGGGCAATGCGGCCGCGTGGCGAACGCTGTACGATGGCGCGTTCGAGGCGGTCGCCGGCTACGTTCGGTGGCGAACCCGCGGACTCGCGGATCTGGCCGACGACGTGATTCAAGAGGCGTGGCTGACGGCCGCCCGCAAACTGTCCGCGTTCGACCCGGATCAGTGCCGGTTCGCCGCCTGGGTCTGCGGCATCGCCGGCAACGTCCTCCGCCACCACCTGCGGTCGCGGACCAGCTATCGGCGGCGGGTGCAAGCCCTCGGAACGGCCGACCCGGCGGCCGCGTGTGCAGACCATAAGCGCGAACAGGCGGAGCAAGTGGCCGTGGCCCTGGCGAATCTGCCGGAGCGCTACGAGCGGGCGTTGCGGGCCAAATACTTCGACCGCCTGAGTGTCGAGCAGATCGCGGCCGCGTGGGGCGAATCGCCGAAGGCCGTCGAATCGCTCTTGACCCGTGCCCGCCAGGCGTTCCGCGACGCGTTCGAGAAACACCCATGACCGACGACGAACTGGACGCACTCCTGACGCCGAGTGACCCGCCGCTGGACGACGGCCGGCGGGAAGTGATATTCGCACAGACGCTGCCGCGCCTCCGGCCGTGGCGCTTCCGCCGACTCGCGTGGCCGGCGGTGTTCGCGGCCGGTCTTGCCGCGGGCTGGTTCGCGAAGCCGACCCCGCCGCCGGAACGGATCGTCGAGACGGTCATCGAAAAGGAATACCTGCCGGCGGAACCTCCCGCGACGAACGAGCCGTTGGCCCAACGACCGCCCGACCGGCTGGAACTCGACGCGGAGATGGCGACCGACCCGGCGACCTCGGCCCTGCTGTTCCGACAGGCCGGCGATGCGTACCTGAAGGCGAACCAGATCGAATCGGCGATCCGCTGCTACCGGCAGCACCTCGGCGAAGCCGGGGCCGACGGGCGGATCGTTCGGGCGGACGACTCGTGGCTGTTGACTTCCATCAAGAACTCGAAACGAAAGGACGACGACCATGCGAACGACGGTTTGTAGCACGCTCGTGCTCGGCATCCTCCTGGCCCTCACGGCCGGGGGCCAACCGCCCCCGCCGGCGAAGCCGGCCGAGAAGAAGAGCACGCTCGAAGACGACATCGCGCGGGCCGTCCGCACGCACCCCGACGTGATGGTGGCCGAGGCCGAGGCCCAGTTGGCGAACGCGAAGCTTCAACAGGCGAAGTTCGGCATCGCCCAGCAAGTCGCGGCCGCGAAGCGGGAGATTGATCGCCTGAAGGGGGGTGTAGGCCTTGCCCAACGGCGGATCGAGGCCGTCAAGTCTGTCTACGACCAGACGCGGATCGAACTGGACCAGATGAAGCAGCTTCAGAAGAACGCCATCGTCAGCGCGCAAGAAGTTCAACTCAAGGAGACGGGGGTCGCGAAGGCCAAGAGTCTGCTCCTGGAGGCCGAGCAAGCCGTCGAAATCGCGAAGGCAGCCCAGGCCGCGGTCGAGGCCGAGTACGACGCCATCGTCGGCAACACACCGCTGACGAAGTTGCCCGTGGTGGGGCCGCTGTTCGACCCGATGGTCGGGCCGGCGAACGCCAAGGCGTATTATGAGGTGCTGCTGTACGTGACCGATTTGAAGCCCGGGTCGGTGGCCGAAAAACTTCGCACGGCTCTGAACAAGCCCGTCACGTTCGGTTGCGATAATCTGACCATGCCGGACATTGTGGCGGGCCTAAAAAAGGTGGCCGGACTCGATTTCACCGTCCGAACGAGTGGCATTCCACTCCTTCACTGTGAGTTCGAGAAACAGGAACTGACGCTTTCCGCCTGGCTTCAACTGTTGGAAGACGAAATAACGAAAGCCTCCCCGCCCGATGCCGTCCGGAAGCCGACGTGGTACGTCCGCGAATACGGCCTCCTATTTTCGATGGAAGGCCGGCCCGAAGGGGCGATGACGGTCGGCGAGTTCACGAAAGCCGTGCGGGACGAGAAGAAGCCCGACGCCGCCCCGAAGCGGTGAGGCGGCTGAACATCCGCCGCCGATTCGCTACACCACTCCTCGGCACGCCCACCGAGGATTTTTCATGCGCACCATCGCTCTCCTGCTCCTTCTCACCGCGACCGCTTCTGCCAAGTCGAACGTCGTCGTCATTCTCGCCGACGACATCGGCTACGGCGACCTGTCGTGCTACGGTGCGACGAAG
>JBBQCQ010000545.1:0-3502 GCA_038318835.1 Gemmatales bacterium
AAAGCCCTCGGTGTCAAGGTGCTCGACCGCAGCGAACTTATCCTGGACATCTTCGCCACCCGCGCCCAGACGCTCGAAAGCCGCCTGCAAGTGGAGTTGGCCCAACTCGAATACTCGCTGCGGCGTCGGGCTTCATGTCCCACATGTCGAGGTGCGGCGGCCCGCCATTCAGGAAGATCAAGATGCAATGATCGGCGTGGCTCTTGCTCGCGTTGGCACGCAAGAGTTGCGGAAGCGTGAGGCCGAGTGCGCCGGCCGCACCGACGCGGATCATTTCGCGCCGCGACAGCCGCGGCCCACGGCAGGGTGAGGGAGGTAACATCGGGGCCCTCAGAATCGACGAGGGATGGCAGGAGGAATGTATCATCGCCGAAACGGGGCGGGATGGCAATTCGGAAGTCAGCCGTTTGCCCAGTCCTGCGGCTTCAGCCAGGAGTCGGTCAGCTCCGCCTCCGGCGACCCGGCCGGCGGATGGTAGTCGTACACGTACCGCACGACCGGCGGCAGGCTCATCAGAATGCTCTCGATGCGGCCGTTCGTCTTCAGGCCGAAGATCGTGCCGCGGTCGTACACGAGGTTGAACTCGACGTACCGGCCGCGGCGGTATTCCTGAAACGCCCGCTGCTCCGGTGTCCAGGTTTCCCCTTGCCGCCGCTCCACGATCGGCACGTAGCTGTCCAGGAAGGCATCCCCGGCGGCCCGCACGAAGTCGAAGATCGGCTCGCGGTCACCGCCGGTCTGCCCGAGGTAGTCGAAGAAGATGCCGCCGACGCCACGGGCTTCGTTGCGGTGCTTCAGGAAGAAGTATTCGTCGCAGTCGTGCTTCATCTTCGTATGGTCGGCCACGCCGGGGTGCCGGTCGCACGCGGCCTTCCAGGTGCGGTGGAAGTGGACCACGTCTTCCCGCACCGGGTAGTACGGCGTCAGGTCGCCGCCGCCGCCGAACCACGCGGCATCGCCCTTGTGCAGGAAGCGGAAGTTCGCGTGAACCGTCGGCACGTGCGGACTGTGCGGGTGCAGCACGAGCGATACACCCGTGGCCGCGAAGGCGGTTCCTTCGCCGGGAATTTGCTTCGCGAACTGCGGGTCCATGTCGCCGAAGACTTCCGAGAAGTTCACGCCGGCCTTCTCGAACACGCGGCCGTTTTCGAGTACGCGCGACCGCCCGCCGCCGCCCTCCGCACGGACCCAGGTGTCTTCGCGGAACGTGCCGCCGTCCACGGCTTCGAGGCCGGCGGTGATGCGATCCTGCAACCCGCGGAAGTAGTCCACCGCCCGCAGGCGGAGTGAGTCCAGTGCCGACACGATGCTTTCCTCTTTATATAGCCGCCGGCTTACCGGCGGTCTTCAAAACCCCGCCGGCAAGCCGGCGGCTATATAAAAACGGTCCCGACCTCCCCGGAACCCTCCCATGCAACTCGGCCTCATCAACTCCGCGTGGGTGCAAGCCGGCCGCGGCACGGCCCACGGCATCCTCCAGACGAAGGCAATCGGTTTCGATAGCATCGACATCTTCGCCGACCCGCTCGACCTGGACGCGAAGGAACGCCGGCTCATCCGCGTCGAATGCGAGAAGGCCGGCCTGCCGGTCGTCAGCGTCGCATGTGTGGCCGTAGGCCTCATCGACTTCAACCCGGCCGTGCAGCGGTTCCACGTTTCGCGGTGCAAGGCGTACCTCGATTTCGCGTTCGAGCTGGGGGCGCGAAATGTGCTACTCGTGTTGGGCGAATACATCTGGGAGCGTCAGGTGATTCCGCCGGCCGAACAGTGGGCCACGGCCGTCGCGCACCTGAAGACGCTCGGCGATCACGCGGCCGACCTGGGCCTGCAAATCGCCCTCGAACTGGAGCCGTTCAAGTTGTCGCTGCTGAACGACGTGAGTAGCATGGTACGCTTCCTCGATGACGTGAATCACCCGGCCGTCGGGGCGAACATCGACATCTCGCACCTGCTGTTGGCCGGCGTGCGGGCGGAAGAGTTACGAACACTGAAAAGTCGGGCCTTCCACGTGCATATTTCCGATTGCGATGGCAAAGTGCATGGCGACCTGCCGCCGGGCCGGGGCGTCGTGGACTTCGGCCCGTACCTGCGCGAAGTCCGCGACTTGGGCATTGATGGTGCAATTAGCATCGAGCTGGAGTATTCGCCGGAGCCGGACAAGATCGCCGAGTGGGTGGAAGAAGCTTACACCGCGACGGACAAACTGATGCGCGAGGCGGGTATACGCCGACCATAACGAAGGAACCTCTCTCCCATGGCCGATAAACTCACCGATTCGCAGACCCTCCGCTGGGGCAAGGACGCCGGCGAAGTCGCCCCCGAGGCGATGAGGTTCCTGCAAGGTCCGCAGAACCGTACGTTCGAACTCGGTCGGGCGTTCAAGATTTTCTGGGAGCTGATCTACGGCTTCCGCAAGTTGCACTTCGTCGGGCCGTGCGTGACCGTGTTCGGCTCCGCCCGCTTCGACGAGGACCACCGGTACTACAAGCTCGCCCGCGAGGTCGGCCGGCTGCTGGCGAAGAGTGGGTTCACGGTGATGACCGGCGGCGGCCCCGGCATCATGGAGGCCGCCAACCGCGGCGCGAAGGACGTGCCCGGCGCGCGGTCCATCGGCTGCAATATTATCTTGCCGCACGAGCAGAAGCCGAACCCGTATGTCGATCAGTGGATCGACTTCGAGTACTTCTTCGTCCGCAAGTTGATGCTCATCAAGTACAGCTATGCCTTCGTCGTGCTGCCCGGCGGGTTCGGCACGATGGACGAACTCTTCGAGGTGCTCACGCTCATCCAGACGGGCAAGCTGCAAGACTTCCCGGTGGCCCTGATGGGCACCGACTTCTTCGCCCCCGGCATCGAGCAGTTGAAGACGTTCGTCGAGCGATCGACGATCGACCCGATGGACCTGAGCAAGCTGACCGTCAGCGACGACCCGGTGACGGTCGTCAACGGCATCACGGAATCGGTGATGAAGAAGTTCGGCCTGAAGTACGGCCCCCCGCCGAAGAACAAGAAGCGGTGGTTCTTGGGGGAGTGAGGCAGGGAGGCGATGGGTGGGACCAACTGGAATCAGTATCGGTGGCGGCGACGGGCGTTATGGCTGTCATGGCTAGTGCCGCCCGTGGTCATCGGCTGGCTGTTCGGTAGTTCCAAGTCTGACTCGCTGGCGCTGGTCGGCTGCGCGGCTTGGTTGGCCTTGTTCGCGTGGGCCGCCCTCCGCCTCGCTCGATTCCGCTGTCCACGATGCGGCGAACCGTTCTTCTACACGACTGACCGCCGCATCCCATTCACGCGGTCGTGCCCGCACTGCGGATTAGCCAAGTGGTCGCCCACAGAAACCATCCATGGTTTTCCGGCCTGAAGGGCCGGTTCTGTCAGCCCAGGCCGAAGGCCTGGGTACCGGATCGGGAATGGTTTCGGCCCTGTAGGGGCCGTTCATTCCGGTCTGTGGGAATGAACGGCCCCTACAGGGCCGGGAGATGGATGTCGCGGATACCCAGGCCTC
>JBBQCQ010000546.1:0-3493 GCA_038318835.1 Gemmatales bacterium
CTCATCCTCGACGAGCCGACGAACCACCTCGACCTGTGGGCGTGCGACTCGCTCGAACAGGCGCTGGGCGTGTTCGACGGCACGCTGATCTGCGTCAGCCACGACCGCTACTTTCTGAACCGTGTGGCCGACATGCTGATCGTTTTCGACAGCGACCTCGGCCGCCCGGAGATCGTCTTCGGCAACTACGACACCTACGAACTGCTCCGAGCTAATCGCGAACAGGCCGCGAAGGATCAGTCCGGCAAGACGCGGAAGCCGGACGCGAAGGCCGAGACGGTGCTGCGGCCGGAGAAGGGGAAGCGAAAGCGGAAGTTCCCGTATCGCAAGGCCGCCGAAGTCGAAGCCGAGATTGCCGCGACCGAAGCGAAGATCGCGGACCTCGAGACGCTGTTGCAGGACGCCGACATCTACCGCAACGCGCCGAAGTTCCAGGAAACGCTCGACGCCCTCGAAGCCGCGAAGACGAAACTGCCGACGCTGTACGAACACTGGGAAGAGGCGGTGGAGTTAAACGGGTGACGCGTTAGCGGGGTCGTTGCTACCTCCCCCTCTCGCCCGTACACTTCCGTCACGTCCCCGATCCTATCTCTCCGAGGCGACTCATGGGCTTCCACCAGACTATCACGCACAAAAACGGCAAAGGCAGCTTCCACCAGATTGGTCTCGTTCGCGGGCAGTTCGGCAACGTACCGGAGGCGAAGTGGATTCCGTTCCTGCAAGAGAGCGGCTTCGACGGTTGGGAAGAAGCGTCGTGGGAACTCGACCTCCGCCGTTGCGACACCGACGAAGGCGCGGCCGCGTACGCCAAAGAACGGGTCGAACTCGCGAAGAAGCACGGCCTCGAAATCTTCACCGTCGCCACGCACCTGCAAGGCCAAATTCTCGGCGACGAGCCGAGCGCCAAGACGCTGAACTTCTGCAGTGGCAAAGGCGAAGCGAAGGCCGCGTACAAGGCGTGGCGGGCGAGCGGCAAGAACCCGCCGCGGACCGACCCGTACTTCGTGCCGGAGGAAGTCGGCAAGCTCATCCACGCCGAGGCGAAGAAGGACCTGGAAGCGTGCGTGCGGTACGCCGGCCACCTGAGCAAGCTGCAAGGCCGCAAGGTCGCGCTGCCGGGGTTCGTCGGCAGCCCCGCGAATTGTTGGAGTCACTGGTTCCTCTTCCCGCCCCTTCCGGGTGAGATCGAGGGCTACAAGTTGCCAGACGTGCGCGAACTGTCGCTGGAACTGCTAGTCGAGCGGTTCGGCCCGGTCTGGAAGTTGTGCAAGGAGTACGGCGTCACATTCGACCTGGAGTGCCACCCGAGCGAGCGGGCGATGGGCGACATCGAGAGCGCGAGCGATTACATCAACCACATGAACAAGGCCGGGTTCGAGGGCACGGTCGGCTTCAACCTTGATGGCTCGCACATGGAGTGGCAGAACGTTAGCGTGATCGACTTCATCCGCGAGTACCCGGAGTACATCCATTGCGCCCACGTTAAGGGTGTGTGGGTGGCCCGCGAACACTGCCGGGCCGGTCGGCTCGGCGGCCACCGGCCGATGGGCCATTGGGCCAACGGCTGGAACTTCGTGACGGCCGGCACCGCCCGCGATGCGAACAGCCTGGAGGACATCTTTATCGAACTGAACCGCGTCGGTTTCGACGGGGCGGTGAGCATTGAGTGGGAGGACAACGACGCCGACCAACTTGCCGGCGCGAAGGCCGCCCTCGCGAACTGCCGCAAAGCCGACCTGCCGCCGAGCGGCATGAAGCACGACGAGATGCTGAAGGGGTGAGTGTAGACAGACCGGAAGGTGGCCCGGTAGATACGATCATTGACCACGTTACGGAAATGAGTAAGGATTATTACGGTACTGACGTATTGGAGGCGATCAACCAGTTGACCGTCAAAGGCTTCCTGAAGGCTGAGAAAACTTTTTTCGTCAGTCCTACGCCGATTTGCGAACGCCTATTGTTCTTGCAAACTGGACACGAACCGAGATTGGCTGCAATCCTTGAACTGCCTGTTCCAACGTGGGGCTAAGGGTCAATCATGTTTTTGGAAGATCGCTTCGTTTCCGAAATGTTCGCATTATGTTTTCTTGTCGCATTGCGCGGAGGACCGCAACGACTTGGTCGCGCCAGTTCATGAGCAGTTGAAAGATCTGGATGTCGTACCCTGGCTTGATCAGGAAGACTACTACTACGGTCGAAACTCGCGGGCGGCTCTACGCGACGGCATTCTGCGATCGCGGCACGTGATCTTCTTCGTCACCGAAGCCATGTTGACGACGGGCTCGAGGTTGGTGCGTACTCGAGCTCGCATTTGCGGAGACACTTGAACTAAACTTCCAGATCACGGGTGGGCAAATTTTGAACTTATTCTTGCCACTGTTTTTGGTCCCCCAACGGGATGAACGGTTGCCACGGAGCGTTTGGCAAGCAACCCGTGATCGAGGGCAGTTCTTTGAACCCGATCAAGATTTGGACCGACCTGCTTGGTGTGTCAATACCATCCGAGAATACTTGATTCGCGAACAGTTACTCAGTCGTGAGATAGCAGACCTGACTCGGCAAGACCCGGCACTGAAACAAAGGATGCAAGAGGTGCCGGGGTTGTTCGACCGAGTCTGCAAGTTTCAACCTAACCGGTTGAAAGTTTGAACTACTCTGGTTCTCACTTCAATACGCCCAACTTCGTCCCCACCTCCGTGAACGCTGCGATCGCGGCATCGATCTGCTCCTCGGTATGCGCTGCCGACACTTGTAAGCGGATGCGGGCCTGGCCGTGCGGCACGACGGGGAAGCTGAAGCCGATGACGTAGATACCGCGGGTCAGGAGTTCGTCGGCCATCTTCGAGGCGACCGCGGCATCGCCGAGCATCACGGGCAGGATCGGCGTCGGGCCGGGCTTGATCGTGAAGCCGGCCGCCTCCAGTCCGGTGCGCATCCGCTTCGTGTTCGACTTACTCTTTACTCGCAGTTCCCCACTCGTCTCGACTAACTCGATCGCCTTCATGCCGGCGACGACGAGCGATGGCGGCACGCTGTTGCTGAACAGGTACGGCCGGGAGCGGTTCTTGAGCCAGTCCACGATCTCGGCCGACGCCGCGGTGAAGCCGCCACTGGCTCCGCCGAGGGTTTTGCCGAGCGTGCCGGTGATGATGTCGATGCGGTCCAGCACGCCGAGTTCTTCCGCCCCGCCACGGCCGTTCGCCCCGAGGTGGCCGGTGCCGTGGCAGTCGTCGATGGCCACGATCGCGTCATACTGATCGGCCAGGTCGCAAATCTCGGGCAGGTTCGCCAGATCGCCGTCCATGCTGAAGACGCTGTCGGTGAAGATCATCTTGAAGCGGCAGTGTTTCGCCTCTTCGAGCTTCGCCTTCAGGTCGGCCATGGCGCTGTGCTTGTAGCGGAAGCGTTGCGCCTTGCAGAGCCGCACGCCGTCGATGATGCTCGCGTGGTTGAGTTCGTCGGAGAGAATCGCGTCCTGCTCCGTCAGTAGTGG
>JBBQCQ010000547.1:0-3493 GCA_038318835.1 Gemmatales bacterium
CTCGCGGCGGCGAAGGCGGCGAAGACCCCGGCCGACGCGATGAAACTGCTGATTGCTACGGCGATGGCTCGCCCCGCCACGGCCGACGAAGTGCAAGCCCTGACCGCCTACGCCACCGACCGCAAAGACCGTGCGGCCGACGCTTACAAACAAATCCTCTGGGCACTCGTGACGTGCCCAGAGTTTCGGTTTTGTCACTAACGGGGTCTGGGGTCTGGCAGAGTCTGCCGCCCCATCCCGCCCCGACGGATCGCATTCCACAGAAAGAGAGGCTTGCCGTGACGAATTCTGCCCGACCCCAGACCCCAGACCCCAAACCCGGTCGGCGAGCCTTCCTGGCCGCGACGACCGCCTTCGCGGCGACCGCGTTCGCCGACATGACCGGGCTGAACATCCTCGGCAGTTCGGCCCTCGCCGGCGAGTTGAAAAAGACGCAGAAGCGGGTCATTCTGCTCTGGTTGGCCGGCGGCAGCAGTCAGCTCGAAACCTGGGACCCGAAGCCAGGGGCCAGCACCGGCGGGCCGTTCCGGGCGATTCCGACCGACGTGACCGGCGTGCATATCTCGGAACTGATGCCGCAGATGGCCCAGCGCATGAAGCACGTCTGCGTGATGCGTGGCCTCGACACCAAGAACGGCGACCACGGCAGCGCGGCGAAGCTGATGATGCGCGGCCGTCGCGATGAGGCCGGCTTGAAGTACCCGGACCTGGGGGCCGTGGTGGCCCGCGAGATGGGCCGGGCGGATAGTAAGGTGCCCGACTACGTGACCTTCTACACGCAGACCGAGGGCCGCAGTTTCGCCCCCGGCGAAGCGGGCTTCCTGGGTGCCCGTTATGCGCCGATGGAACTGACGACGAACAACATCCCTGAGTACATCCGCAAGCTCGACGGCATCTCGGAACTGGACCACAAAGAGCGCGGCGACCTCCGCGACCTGCTCGGCAAGCAGTTCGCGAAGGGCCGGCAGTCGGACACGATGAACTCGCAGAACGAAGCCTACGAGCGGGTCCGCGGCATCATGGCCAGCGAGAGCCTGTTCGACATCAGCAAGGAGCCGCAGAAGGTCCGCGACCGCTACGGCCCGACGCAGTTCGGCCAGCAAGCCCTGATCGCCCGTCGCCTCGTGGAAGCCGGCGTGCCATTCGTGCGTGTGGCCCGTGCCTGGTGGGACAGCCACGGCCAGAACTTCGAGACGCACCAGGAGATGGTGCCGGAACTGGACCACGTGATGGCCGCCCTGATCGACGACCTGAAGCACCGCGGCCTACTCGAGAACGTGATGATCGTCACGCTCGCCGAGTTCGGCCGCACCCCGGCCATCAATAGCAGCCTGGGCCGCGACCACTTCGCGAGCGCCTGGAGTTCGACGATCACCGGTTGCGGCATCAAGGGGGGCAGCGTCTACGGCAAGACCGACGACAAGGGCAACAAGGTCGTGGCCGAGCAAGTGGACAGCGGCAGCCTGTTCGCGACGATCTACAGCGCCCTGGGCATCAACCCGGAGAAGAACTACTACGTCGGCAGCCGCCCGATCCCGCTAGTAAACCCCGGCGTGGAGGCAGTGGAAGAGGTGCTGGAGTAAAGTGACAGAACGACGCCATGAAACCGATCCGGTTAACCGCTCATGCCCGCGGATACTTGTCGAGCCGCGGCTTCACCGTGGCAGAGGTCGAAGAAGCGATCCGAACCGGAGAGTGGGGTCCGGGGTCGCAAAGGCGACTGGAGACGAACAAAGAGTTCGCCTACGGCCGCGACTGGAACGGTACGGTCTACGCAACGAAGCGGGTGCGGCCTGTGTTCGTGGACAACCCGACGGAGATCGTGGTCATCACCGTGTACTCGTATTTTTATTGAGAGTATGTCATGAAGATCGTCTACGACGCCGAGGCCGACGCCCTCAGCATTGTCTTCGCGGAAACGACCGTGACGACCCAGCATTTGGCGGACGGGATCGCCGCCGATTACGATGCGGCCGGGTGTCTGGCGGGGCTGGAAATCCTGGACGTGCGCAGCCGGCTGGGAAGTGAGGAGACGTTTCGACGCATCATTCTCGAAGGCGTCGGCAGTCGCCTGACCCCGCTCGTAGAGCCGGGGACCGGGGCGGTCAGCGAGGTGCTGGTTTAATTCCAACAATGGTGTTCGACGAGTGTCTGGAAATGACTTCATGGCGAATGGCATTCCGTGCGGGGAAGAATGGGCCCACATTGTGGCCATGGTGTAAGCGCCGTGGAGTTGCGGTTATTCAGTATTGGCCGGTGGATGATGTCGATTTGTCGCGGCCCTCGACTGCTCAATCCGACGCGGCATGGGCGCAGCTCGCACCTTCTCAGCGAACAAGCCTCCGACACTTCTTGGCGATGGAAGTGGGAGATGTCATTTTCGTGAAGGAAGGCCCGACTATCGTCGGCCGAGGTGTCGTTTCCGGGCCGTATTGCTTCGTGAAAAACAATCGCGTCGAAGACTTGGGCGGGGCAGTTTGGCAACACCAGCGTCAGGTCGTCTGGGAACCGTTATGCCCAACAGTTGAGGTTCAAATCGGCCGGCCGGCTAGTGCAACAGTCGGTCCGCTGGATGGCTCAGATATCCGGCGAGTTAAAGAGGCGACTGCCGAAGAATTGTTCGCAGAGGCGTCAGACATCGAAGGCACCGTGACTGAAACACGTGTTCTGGTTCCTAAACGCAGCCGCAGACTCCGAAATCTCGTGTTCCGAGCGGCCAAGGGGATATGTGGTGTGTGTGATCGGGATTTCTCAAAGGTGCTCAGCGGCCGTGGCACTCGAGTGCTACAGGTTCACCATCGCAAACAACTTTCCGCGAGTGAGATGCCTGTCAGGACTACTGCAAGAGATTTGGTAGTAGTCTGTGCGAACTGTCACCTGCTGTTACACCTGGATCCTTTAACGGCGTTGAGCGTCGAACAACTGAGAGAATTGTTGATCGAAGACGCCCAATCGCCGGCATCAAGTCACCAACTTTTGGCTAATCAGGGTCACACCTCCACCACTAACTAACGGACACACCATGCCTGCACTTAACCCCGAATCGCTGAAGCTCGTCAAGGACTACGGCCGACCGGCCATCGCGTTCGCCGTCGCCCGCGTGCCCGGCACCGAGCGGGTGTTCGTAGGCGGGTCCGACTTCAAAGTCACCGAGCAAGACCTGGCAGCCGCGAAGCCGGAGCCGAAGGAACTGTACACGCACGCCAGCTACGTCACCACGCTGGCCCTCAGTGGCACCACGCTCGTGTCGGGCGGGTACGACGGCAAACTCGTCTGGTGGGACACGGCCAAGAACGCGGAGGTCCGCCGCGTCGATGCACACACGAAGTGGATTCGTCAGGTCGTCGCGTCGCCGGACGGCAGTCGGTTCGCCAGTGTGGCCGACGATATGGTGTGCAAAATCTGGGATGCCGCCAGCGGCAAGCTCGTCCGTGAACTCCGCGGGCACGCCGAGAAGACGCCGCAGGGGTTGACCACGATGCTTTACGCGGTC
>JBBQCQ010000548.1:0-3492 GCA_038318835.1 Gemmatales bacterium
CTTCGAGTACGGGGCCGGCTTCGCCGTCGCGAAGATGCGCGGCAGCGAGAACAACGACCTCTTCGTGCCAAACCCGATTCACACCGAGACGAACCGCCACGGCGGAATGCTCGGCGGCATTTCGTCTGGCATGCCGATCGTCTGCCGCGTGGCGATCAAGCCGACGAGCAGCATCCCGCGCAGTCAAAAGACAGTCAACCGCACTGGCGAACCAACCGACATCCTCGTCCGCGGCCGCCACGACCCGTGCTTGTTGCCGCGGTTCGTGCCGATGGGCGAGGCGATGATGGCACTCGTGCTGATCGACCACCTGCTGCGATCACGCTCCAGCAAACTGAAATGACCCGAAAGCCCACCCGTCACTTCGACGGGTGGGCTCGTAACTTTACCCCATCAGCGCCTTCATCACTTCCAACTTCACCTCGCTCATCGGAATCCTTCGCTGTTGCATCGAATCGCGTTCGCGGATCGTCACAGTGTCATCCTTCGTGGTGTCGCCGTCGATCGTGATGCAAAACGGCGTGCCCACCTCGTCCTGTCGCCGATACCGTCGGCCGACGGCCCCCTTGTCGTCGTACATGACGTTGAAATGAGCCTTCAATTCGCGGTACAGCTTCAACGCCTTTTCGGGCATTCCATCCTTGTTTACGAGCGGGAACACGGCGCACTTTATCGGCGCGAGCCGAGGGTGGAACCGCATGACGATGCGTTCTTCGAGCTTGCCCTTCGCGTCGGGAACTTGATCTTCGCTGTATGCCTCCGTCAGCACGGCCAGCGCGAAGCGATCCGCCCCGGCACTCGGCTCGATCACGTGCGGCACGAACTTGTACTTACTGATTTGTTCTGGTGTCGGGTTCGACTTCAGCCACTCCTTGAACGACCGCGTCGCCATCGTCTGCGAATCGTTGTTCCAGAGTTCCTCATCGAAGTACGCGAGGTCATCGACCTTGCCGGACGCCTTCGCGTGTGCGGTCAGGTCGAACGCTCCACGGTGGGCGACCCCTTCCAACTCCTGCGGCTCATCGCTGAACGGGAACATGTACTCGATGTCCGTCGTTCCGATGCTGTAGTGGGCCAGCTCTTCTTTCCCTTGCTCGCGCGGCACGAGGTTATTGCTCTTGATGCCGAGGGTACTGTACCACTTCTTGCGGAGGTCGCGCCAGTACTCGTACCACTTCATGCTCTCACTGGGATGGCAAAAGAACTCGATCTCCATCTGCTCGAACTCGCGCGAGCGGAAGGTGAAGTTCCGCGGGTTGATCTCGTTGCGGAATGCCTTGCCGACCTGTGCAACTCCGAAAGGCAGCTTCAGCCGTGTGCTATTGAGAACGTTGCGGTAGTTGACAAAAATCCCTTGCGCTGTTTCGGGGCGCAGGTACACTTCAGAGGCACTGTCTTCCATCGCACCTGTGTGCGACTTGAACATCATGTTGAACTTTCGCGGTTCGGTCAACGATCCGACTACTCCGCATCGTGGACATGGCGATACGCCATAGTAGCCTGGGTCCTTTTGGAAGTAATCATCGTCTGCCCGTAGAGGGGATTTGTAGGCAATAGAAGCCTGACCCTCTCCACGCAACTCACGTAGTCCGGCCGGGAACGTATCGCCGATCTGAATCGCACTCTTAAATCCAACTAAATTATTCTTCTTCGCAAATTGTTGGATGGCGACCGCGAAAGCCTCTTCTGCTTCCTTCGTAGATTCGGCCTCGAATGTCCAAATCCGCGTGATCTCTCCAGGAGGCGATTGTCCCGCGATTTGCACAACACTGGGTTGAAAGAAGTAAACTTTATCTGCCCGAAACTTGCCCTTACACTTGTTGCATTCCAACATCGGGTCCGTGAATCCAGCTATGTGGCCGCTCGCCTCCCACACCTGCGGGTTCATGATGATCGAGCAGTCCAGCCCGACCATGCGAATTTCCTGGCCGTCCGGCCCCGGCGGCGGGTTGCGGACCATGTCCTGCCACCAGGCGTCCTTGATGTTCTTCTTGAGCTCGACGCCGAGCGGGCCGTAGTCCCAGAAGCCGTTGATGCCGCCGTAGATTTCGCTGGACTGGAAGATGAACCCGGTGTCCTTGCAGAATTTGGCGAACTTGGCCATGTCAATTTTCGTCGGCATCGCGGTACGTCTCCAAAAGCGACGCTCGTGGCAGGAGCGGCGCGGGTGTCATGAGAGAGGACAGGGCGTCCCCGTGGGTTCGGGAATTGTACGGAATGAAGGAAGTCGCGATTCCGCGAGACGGCTACGCCCCGACGCTCTTCAGCTTGTTCTTTGCCGACTTGCCGGCCTCGCTCTTGGGGTTGCGCTTCACGACGAGTTTCAGCAAGTCGATGCCGAGTTGCCGGGGGCGGCCGATCTGCTCGGCGAAGTGGAAGCCGACGTAGAATAAATCCTCTTCGTCCAGAAACTTCGCCTTGTCGAGTTCCTTCATCAGTTGCTCGGCATCCTGCTGAAAGAGCGTGTCGAAGTTCCGTAGGCACGGGTCCGACTCGCGGCTGTGCGGGTCCACTTCCTTCCGCGAGACCTTCACGCCGTTCAGGGCGATCTCCAACCGCACGGCGAAGCCGATCGACGGGTCACGGGCCACGGCTTTCAGGTACATCATTGCGGTGTCGTACTTCTTCTTTTTGCGAAGGGTCACGGCCTGCTCGACGAGTTTGTCCTGCATATCGCCGGCGTCCATCTCACGAAGCACGAACAGGAACGGATCGGTCCGGGGGTCGCCCTTTTCCAGGTAGCCGCACACAGTCGCGAAAATCTCGGCGCGGGCCGAGGGCGTCAGTTCTTTGCCAAATGTGGCGATGGTGCGGGCGAGTTGCCACGTCTCCTCGTGGCCTGGCGATTCGATCAGCGCTTTCACGAGGACTTTCCGCCCGGACTTGAGCTTTAGCAGCCGGTCGCGGGCCGCGTCGCGAACGCCGCGGTCGGAGTGGTGGAACTGCGCGAGCAGGCCATCCGCCACTTCAGCCGTGTCGCGGTCGCCGATCTTGTCCATCGCGAGACGACGGGCCGCGATGTCTGGGGCGTGCAGGAGCGCGATCCACTCATCGAGCGTCTTGTCCGTGACGGGGAGTTTGTTCAGAATCGCCAGAGCCGGGGCTGCGATGCGAAAGTCGGGTTCGGCGGCACAGTGGAACAGCCGCTTCAGTTGTTCCTTGTTCGGCGACGGTGTCCACCCGCCGACGGCTTGCAGGGCCATCGTTCGCACGTCCGGCGGGTGCGGCAGCAAGATGCGGTCCCACATCACCTCGGCGGCCGCCGGCTCGTTCAGTGCGAGCAAGAGCCGGGCGACCGGCACTTCGGACGTCGTCGGGATCGGCTTCTTTTTGTTCTTGATGAGCGCCGCCAACTCCGTGGCCAACTCTGCCTTGCGGGCGGGGGTCAGCGTCGGAATCTTCGCGATGATCGCCGACGAAGCCGACGCGGCCACCTGCGGGTCGTGGTCGGTCAGCACAGCCAACCCGGCCGCGTCGCCCGTGTGCGACACC
>JBBQCQ010000549.1:0-3475 GCA_038318835.1 Gemmatales bacterium
CGACGGCTCTGTCCAGGCTAACGCCCGCCGATTTCACCTTGGCGGCCGACCGTCCGACCGTCACGCTCGCGGCGAGGTTCAACAAGTCGAAGAGGATGAAGATCTTGCCGCTAACGGCGGAGGCGGCCGGCGTAATGCGAACCTACTTGGCCGGCAAACCCCTTCGCCAGGCCATATGGGGCGGGACTTGGGCACGTGACCACCGCGGGGCGGAGATGCTGCGCGGCGACTTGGCCGCCGCCGGCATCGCGTACCGGGTCGACGGGACGAACGGCCCGGAGTACGCCGACTTCCATTCCCTCCGCCACACGTTCCTGACCCTCGGCGGGCGATCGGGCATCGACTTGCGGACGCTTCAAGAACTCGCCGGCCACTCGAAGCCTGAGCTTACCGCCCGGTATTCGCACCGACGGATGGACGACTTGCACCGTGCAATCAGCAAGTTGCCGACGGTCACGCCGCCGCAAGCGGATGAGAAAAATCTTGTACCAGATCTTGTACCCACGGGCTGTATCGAGATGCATCAGGTAGCATCGACTGACACCAATCACGTTGAGAGGGGAATCGTGCGAAGTGAGATGCAAGGCGATGATCCTCATCACCTTGCATCAAAATGCACCAACATGCAACAGCCTTCATTAACGAGGGCGACGGGGGTCGAACCCGCAACCTCCGGATCGACAGTCCGGTGCTCTAACCAATTGAGCTACGCCCCCAACACGCGAGCGATACGGCCAGCCGTATACTCGTTCCGTTTTGATACATGGCCGGCGGGCCAGCGGCAAGACTCCATTTTTCACTTCGCCGCGAACCGATACAACTGCGACTCCGTTCGCACGTACAGGCTGCCGTCGACTGGGGCGAATGTCGCGAAGGTCTTCTCACCCAGTGCCGACCGGCCGATGGACTTGAACTCCGTCTTCGTGGCTTCGATCACGTGGCCGATGCCGTCCTCGCTCGTCGCGTAGATGCGACCGTTCGCCACGATCGGCGACGACGAATACCCCTTCCCCGCCAATCGCTCCGACCAGTGGACGGTGCCGGCCTTCGCGTCGAAGCATGTCAGGAAACCGGCGTCGGTGATGGTGTACAGTTCGTCGCCGAAGGCCACCGGCGTCGGCGTGTGCGGGGCACCCTTCTTCGACGACCACGCGATCTTCGCACTGATGTCGCCGGTGCCCGAGGGGTCCAGCGCGAACAGGTGGGCGGTGTCGTAGCTCGTTTGCAAAACCAGTCGGCCGCCGGTCAAGATCGGCCGGCCGATGACCGAATAGCCGCCGGCCGGGTACTTCGCTCGCCAGACTTCGTGGCCGTCCTTCGGGTCGTAGGCCGCCACGAAGTCGCTGGCCCCGCTCACGATCACCCGGCGGTCGTTCACGGTGACGAGTTGCGGCGTTGTGAACGAGAACCGCTTCGACGCGCTCGACTTGCGATCGGTCTTCCACCGTTCCTCGCCCGTGGTCTGGTCCAGCGCGGCCACATACTGTTGGTCTGCGCCGTCCACGCTGAAGATCAGTAGGTCGTCCACCAAGATCGGCGAGCCGCCGGTGCCGTGGACGGCGGAGTATTTGTAGTCGGTCCGCTTCCAGACGATCTCCCCCTTCAGGTCGAGGCAGGCCGTGCCCATGTGGGCGAAGTGGACGAACAGGTGCTTGCCGTCGCACACCGGGGTGGCGCTCGCGTAGGTGTTCTTGCCGTGCGCCCGACCGGCGGTCTTCGCGTCGGCGAAGATCACTTCCTTGTCCCAGTCGATGTGGCCCGTGGCGGCATCCAGGCAGATCGCGTGCAGCGACTGACCGCCGTCCTTCGGGAGGGCAGTCGTCAGGTACACTTTCCCCTTCACCACGATCGGCGAGGCCCACCCCTTGCCGGGGATCGGCGTCTTCCACGCGACGTTCTTGTCCGGCCCCCATTCGGTGACGAGTTTCGGCCCGTCGTACCCGCCGACGCCATCCGGGCCGCGGAACTCGGGCCAGTCGGCCGCGACAGCGGCGGCGGGCAGGAAGAACAAGGCCAGGAGTGCGGCTCGCATGGGTAAGATGACCTCGACGCGGTGGGGGCGGGTCGAATCAGTTTACTCGCCCGGCGGCGGAAATCCGAGGAGAGAACATGCAACGATGGCTTTTCGGGCTGCTCGCGGCCCTGACGGCTGGGCCGGCGGTGGCGGCCGACCCGGCCGTGCGGTTGCTCGTGCCCGCGTACTTCTACCCAGCCGGCAAGGGCGTGAAGGAGTGGGAGCGGCTCATCTCGACGGCGACGAAGGCTCCGGTGGTGGTGATCGTGAACCCCGACAGCGGCCCGGGCAAAAATGGCGACCCGAACTACTCGGCCCTCGTCGAGCAGATGGCCGCCGCGAAGATCGACATGGTCGGCTACGTCACGCTCGGTTACGCCAAGCGGCCGATGGCCGACGTGAAGGCGGACGTGGACCAGTGGAAGAAACTGTACCCCGACGTGGGCGGCGTTTTCTTCGACGAGCTGCCGAGCGTGAAGCACCAAGCCGCGTTCGCCGCGGAGGCGTTCGCCTATGTCCGCGAGAAACGGCCGACCGGGCACCTGCTGGCCAACCCCGGCACGAACTGCGACCGGTCGTACCTCGACGCAAAGGGGGACGCCACGCTGTGCCTGTACGAAGGCAAAGACGCTTTCGCGAAGTGGCAGCCACCGGCGTGGGCGAAGCGGGAGCGGACGTGTGTGCTCGTGTACGGCGTGGCGAAGGCCGACTGGCCGGGCGTGTACGACCGGGCGAAGGCGAAGGCCGCGTGGCTACTCGTGACCGACGCCGGCGAGAAGGCCCCGTGGGAGCAGTTGCCGACGTACTGGGAAGAACTCGTCGCGGCGGCGAAGAAGGAGAAGTAGCGGGGCCGGCAGCGATTTTATAAAATCTCCGGCGGACCCACCCGCCGCGAGGTTGTCGCATGTCTGCTCCGAAGCCGCTGGACGGTTACACCTCGTACCAGGGCATTCCGCCGCTGGCCGGGCTGTGTTCGATGGCCGACGCGCTGAAGCCGGGGCTGTCGGTGCAGGAGTGCGTGCGGCGGCTGAAGCGGTTCCACTACGCCTTCGTGCGGCTGCACCAGATTCTGACGGCCCGCATCACGTCGGAGCCGATCTACGAACTGAAGACGGCGTTCAGCCACCACGCCTACCTGTGTGCCGAACACGCGGCAGCGTTGCGGACGCGGGTTGCCGAGATGCGCGAGCCGCCGTTGGGGTTGGACGAAGTACCGCATCCGGCCCTGGAGGCGTTCTTCGACGAGATTCTGAATGCGCCGACGACGGAGGAATTGATTGCCGGCGTGTACTCGCACGCATGCGAAGAACTGTTCGGCGGCATCGAACAGTATCTGGACGAAACACACCCCCTAACGGACGCGCCGAGCCGCCGCGTTCTTCGTTTCACCTCCCTGGAATTGGGTGATCTGCTGGCGTGGGGATACGCGACGACGAAGGCCCTTGTTTCAGATGACAAGTG
>JBBQCQ010000550.1:0-3452 GCA_038318835.1 Gemmatales bacterium
GAGTGACTGGTCCCAGGTGAACTGGGCACCATTCGCCTCCGCCTACGGCTCGGCCATCGTCGCCGTGATGTGGGCGTACCACGGCTGGCTGAATATCACCCCCATCGCGGAAGAGGTGAAGCAACCGCAGCGGAACATTCCGCTCGCACTGCTCAGCGGCCTCGCACTCTTGATCTTCCTCTACGTGGGGGCGAACGTCGCCTACTACACGACGATCTCGCGGGACGAGATGGTGAACCTCAACGGCATACCGGTTTCGACCGAATTCTGCCGTCGCTTGCTCGGCTCCGTCGGCGTGCTGGTCGGGTCGCTGATACTCATGACCTCGGTTCTCGGCTCGCTCAACGGCAACATCCTCGTCGCCCCGCGATTGCTCTACGCGATGGGCGACGACGGCCTGGCCCCGGCGAAACTCCGGCAACTCCACCCGCGTTTCCAAACCCCATCGGCGGCGATGTTGGTCTTTTCCGGCTGGGCGATGCTCCTGGTCGTGGCCGTCGCGGTCGGCAAACAGACGAACTGGATCGACGAGAAGAAGAACGTCTTCGACGTGCTCACAGATTATTGCATCGTCGGGGCGACCATGTTCGAGACGATGGGCGTGGCTGCGATATTCGTCCTACGAACGCGGCAACAGGAAATGACGCCGTTGCTGCCGTATCGCTGTCCGGGCTATCCGATCGTGCCGGCTCTCTACATTCTCATTCTGGTGGCCGTGGTGGCGAATATGTTCATCGGCACCGAACAGCGGACGGAAGCCATCGTCGGAACCGTTTACGCGATGGTGGGCGGCCTCGTGTATGCGCTGTTCCTGCGGAGGAAGTCGGCATGATGGGGCAAACCCACGACCTCGACCGGGATGGCTGGCTTCACGTGGGTGCGTTCCGCGTTTGATGCAGGCGAAGTGGCTCCGATAGCCTAACGGCTACTTCTTTTTCCGCGGTGTGGGCGGCGACGCCGCACTGACGGACGTGGGTGAAGGGCCGACTATGTAACCTAGCGGCTTCAACAGCGGAATGAGTTGGTCGGCTTGAGTGATGGCGGTCACCGAATCGACGCGGGCCAAACTGATCGCGAGATACCACATTTTCTCGCGGTCACGCGGGGCCAACTCGTCGGGGTCTGCCCCCAGTTCCGCCACGAGCTTCTTGTCGAACTTCGCGATTTTCAACACCCCGGCGAGTTGCCGCCACGTCAGTCCGGTCGAGAGGACGGTTCCGTCCGTCTTGCTGATCCGCCGGCCGATCAGCGCGTGGAAGACGCCGGGGAGGCGGTTCTGGGCGAAGTGGTTGTTTTCGATCAATTCCAAGAGGATCCGAATTTCATCCATTCCTTGACTCCGGGCCACTTCCTGGTTGGGCGTCGTGCACAGGATCCATTTTGCCCATCTCGCGACTTTTGCCAAGAGCGATTCAGACTACCCGTCTTGTGATCTGAGATGCAAGCCCGATCCGGCCGAACAGTGACCCCGCGGCAAGAAACTGGTATGCTGACGCCGGAAGAGCCGAAGATCGCTTTCTCGCATGCCCTGGCAGCCCCGACGAGTTGAAAAACTATCCGAAGGGCTCAAGTCGGGCCTGCGGTGAACCGATGGAATAGTCTTGATGGTTGACAGTAATGGTTAGGGCTCATACGATTGGTAGCTGAGAGATTGGCCCCGTAGCCAAGTGGTAAGGCAGCGGTTTGCAAAACCGTTATCCCCCGGTTCGAATCCGGGCGGGGCCTTTTGATTCACACGAGTTCAGAACGGTTCAGATCGTCATAAACCCCTGAGAATTCAGGGGTTTTCTTTTTTACACTGACAGTTTCCGCACGCGATTGTTGTCGGCGCGAAAAAAAACCTCACGGCAGGCCGTGAGGTTTCGCGACGTTTAGTCGAGTCAACGTTACTTGGCCGTCGCCCGTGCGGTTCCCGCCGGCAGGTCGGCGAGTTCGACCGATACCGGGGCGTAGTGGCTGAACTCCATGCTGAAGCTCGCCTGACCCTTTGTCGCACTCCGCAGGTCGCTGGTGTACCCGAACAGGTTCGCCAGCGGAATCTTCGCCATCACCTGGGCGACGCCCTTGTCTTCGCTCGTCTCCTCGATGATGCCTCGCTTCGAGGCGATGTTGCCGCTGATCTGCCCCTGGTAGTCCTTTGGCGACACCACGACCACCTTCATGATCGGCTCCAGCAACTGGATGCCGGCCTTGCTCTCGGCCTCGCGGAACGATTCGAGGGCACACAGGTAGAACGCGTCTTGCGACGAGTCCACGTCGTGCATTTTCCCGAAGTGCAGGTCGAACTCGAGATCGACGAACGGGAAGGGGAACTTGTACCCCTTCTTCGACGCCTCGCGAAGGCCTTCTTCCACGCTCGGGATGTACTGCTTGTCGATCGCACCCTGCGTGATGCTGTTCACGAAGTAGACGTTGTTCGGGTCCGGCTTTACCTTCGGGTCGTTGAGTTCCTCGATCTCCTTGATCTTCTCGGCCACCTGATCGGGAGTTAGCGGAGAATACTTCACCGAGATGACGGCGAACTTCCCACGGCCACCCGTCTGCTTCTGGAACTTGTATTCGAAGTCCACCGTGCGGGCGAAACACTGGCGGTACGCCACTCGTGGCTTGCCGAGTTTGACCGATTCGGTGTCTTCCTGCCGGATGCCGACGGCCCGCTTGAGCTTCTCGATGGAGATTTCCAGGTGAAGTTCGCCCATCCCGCTCAGAATCGTTTCCTTGGTTTCTTCGTCTGTGTGCGTCTTCAAAGTCGGGTCGTCGCGGACGAGGCGGTTGAGGGCCTCACCGACCTTTCCCTGGTCGAGCGTTTTGGCGAACGCGAGCGACTGCGCGATCACGGGCTTCGGGAACTGGATCGCTTCGAGCGCGACCGGGCTGTCCGGGTCGCTGAGCGTGTTCCCAGTGAACGTGTCGGCCAGGCCCATCGCGGCTACAATGTCGCCAGGACCGGCCTTTTCGAGCGAAATCCGCTTATCACCCATCATCCGGTAGAAGCGCGCGATTCGCTCCCGCTTGCCCGTTGTGGTGTTCGTGTAGTTCTCGCCCGGCCGCAGTTCGCCAGAGTACACGCGAATGTACACGAGGTCGCCGTTCGTCTCGGCGACGGTCTTGAAGGCCAGGGCCGACAGTGGCTGCGACGGGTCCGGCGTGCGAATGACGACTTCCTTCGTCTTCGGGTGGGTGGCCTGGATCGGCGGCCGTTCCGTCGGGTTCGGCAAGCAATCGACGACGAGGTCGAGCAGTTGCTGCACGCCGTGGAACATCTTACTGCTGCCGCAGTGGACGGGCGTGAAAGTGTTGTCCAGCGTCCCCTTGCGGAGGGCCTTGAGGATGAGATCGACGGACACGTCCTTGCCGTCGAGGACGAGTTCCGTGATCTCGTCGGACGCGGCCGATACGCCGTCGAGCATCTGCTCGCGGCGCTTTTGGGCTTCCGCCAGATACTTTTCCGG
>JBBQCQ010000551.1:0-3452 GCA_038318835.1 Gemmatales bacterium
GTCAGCTTCGTGTGGTCGAAGCCGAGGCAGTGCAGAATCGTGGCTTGCAGGTCGTGGATGTGGACCTTGTCCTTCGCCACGCCGAAGCCGAGTTCGTCCGTCTCACCGTGCGTGTGGCCACCCTTGATGCCGCCGCCGCACAGGAATAGCGAGTAGCAGTCGGGGTAGTGGTCGCGGCCGAGGACTTTGCCGCCGGCGGTGCGGCCCTCGCGGAAAGGCGTGCGACCGAATTCGCCCCCGCAGACGATCAGCGTTTCGTCGAACAGGCCGACCCGCTTCAGGTCGCGGATCAGCGCGGCGATGGGCTTATCGATGGTCGCACACTTCTTCGTCAGGCCGTCGCGGATGTCCTCGCCAGGACCGGTGCCGTGGAAGTCCCAGCCCCAGTCGAACAGTTGCACGTACCGCACGCCCTTCTCGGCTAACCGGCGGGCCAGCAGGCAGTTGTTCGCGAAGCTCGCCCCGCCAGGAGTCGCGCCGTAGTCGTCGAGGGTCTGCTTCGTCTCCTTCGTGATGTCCATCACTTCCGGCACGCTCGTTTGCATCCGGAAGGCAAGTTCATACTGAGCGATTCGCGTCGTCGTCTCCGGGTTGCCGAGTTCCTTCTCCTGCATCTCGTTCAAGTCTCGCAAGGCGTCGAGACTCTTGCGGCGGGTGTCACGGTCCATGCCGGGCGGGTCGGAGACGTACAGCACGGGGTCACCCTTGCTGCGGCACTGCACGCCCTGGTAGACGCTCGGCAGGAAGCCGCTGCCCCAGCAGCCTTGCCCGCCGCTCGGCTGCACGCCGCTGGAGATCAGTACCACGAACCCCGGCAGGTTGTCGCTCTCGGAGCCGAGGCCATACGTGACCCACGTGCCCATGCTCGGCCGCCCTTGTCGTGGCGAGCCGGTGTACAGCAGCAGTTCGGCTGGCGCGTGGTTGAACTGGTCGGTGTTCATCGACCGGATGACGGTAATGTCGTCGGCGTGTTCGTGCAACTTCGGGATCGCGTCGGACATCCAAACCCCGGACTTGCCCCGCTTCGCGAAGGTCCGCGGCGTGCCGAGCAACTTCGGCACGCCGGACGTGAACGCGAACCGCCGACCCTTGAGGAAGGAATCCGGGCAGTCCTGGCCGGTGCGCTTCACCAACTCCGGCTTGTAGTCGAACAGATCGAGGTGCGGCGGTGCCCCCGACAGGTGCAGGTAGATCACCCGCTTGGCCTTCCCGGCGAAGTGCGGCTTCTTCGCGGCCAGCGGGTTCTCCGGCACCGATGCGCCGGCCAGCGACGACAGCGCGAGCGACCCGAGGCCGAGCGACGAGTCGCGGAGGAAGTGCCGCCGGGTGGCGTGGCGTAGGCGGTTAAGGTTCGGGTGCATGTGTACTCCTGTCGCCCTCAACACCAGTGGCATTGGGGGGTTCACTTTCTATTGGACAGTTCGTGTCTCTTGTCGAATTAAAGGGCGGATTTGGCGAAACGTGTCATCGCTTCATCAGCATCTCGTCGAGGTTCAGCAGCACGTTCGCGACGACCGTCCACGTGGCCAACTCGGTCAGGTCGGCCCCCTTCGGGGCCGGGCCGATCGGGTCGGTGGCCATCTTCGCGGCACTCTTCGCGTCCTTGGCGTAAGTCGCTTTCGTTTCCTCGAACAGCTTCACGACACGCTCGACTTCCTTCTCGCTCGCCGGGCGGGAGGCTACTTGTCGGAACGCGAACGCGGCCCGTTCGGCTTGCGTCGGTGCAGCGGCCACGATCATGCGGGCGAGGCTCTGAGACGCCTCGACGTAGACGGGGTCGTTGAGTGTGACCAGGGCTTGTAGCGGCGTGTTCGTTCGCGGTCGGCGGACGCTACACACGTCGCGGTTCGGGGCGTCGAAGGTGCTCATCGATGGGTACGGGTTCGTCCGCCGCCATTCGGTGTAGATGCCGCGGCGGAACTTGTCCTCGCCGGTGCTGGTCGTCCAGTCCATCGACCGGCCGAAGGCGGCACTCAGGCCGTAGGATGGCTGCGGCGGTTTCACCGAGGGGCCGTACATCTTGGAACTGAGCAATCCCGACACAGCGAGCGCCTGATCGCGAACCATCTCGGCCGTCTGCCGCACGCGTGGCCCGCGACTCAGCCAGCGGTTATCCGAGTCGGCCTCCAGCATCGCCGGCGTGACCTTCGACGACTGTTGGTAGGCCTGCGACATCACGAGGAGTTTCAGGAACGCTTTCATGTTCCACTTGGTGCGGTGCAGTTCGGTCGCGAGCCAGTCGAGCAGTTCCGGGTGCGTCGGCAGTTCGCCCTGCGAGCCGAACTCCTCGCTGGTGCGGACGAGGCCGAGGCCGTAGATGTGTTCCCAGAATCGGTTGGCGATCACGCGGGCCGTCAGCGGGTTGTCGTCCGCGACGATCCATCGCGCGAGCGAAAGGCGATTCTTGGCGGCCTCCTTCGGCAGCGGGGGCAGGGCGGCGGGGACGTGTTCCGTCACCTCGTCGCCCAGATCGAGGTAGTTGCCGCGGTGTTGCAGTCGCGTCTTCCGCCGCTGCTTCTCGGCGAGTTCCGCCATCACCGGCACCGTGGTGTCGGCCTTGATCGTTATGCGGGCCTTCGCTAGCGCGTCGGCCTGGAGCTTCACGTAGGGCTGAACGAGAACGGGGAAGCTCTTCAGCGTGCGGTCGAGGGCCGCCTTCATCGTATCCAGGTCGGTCCGTAGCTTCATTTTCTGCTCGGTCAGACCGATTTCCAGGATGGGGCTTTCGTCGCCACGGTCGGCATCGGCGGTGTTGTTGAAGAAGGCGTAGAGGCCGAAGAACTCCGTCTGCGTGAGCGGGTCGAACTTGTGCGTGTGGCACTGGGCACACGCGATGGACGTGCCCATCCAGGTCGTCAGCGTGGTGTTGACGCGGTCCACGACGGCCACCGTGCGGAACTCTTCATCGCTCGTGCCGCCCTCGTTGTTGGTCAGCGTGTTGCGGTTGAAAGCCGTGGCGATCCGCTGTTCCTCGGTGGCGTTCGGCAGCAGGTCGCCGGCGAGTTGTTCGACCGTGAACAGATCGAACGGCTTATTGGAATTGAACGACCGGATCACGTAGTCGCGATAGGCCCAGATGGTGCGGGCCGGGTCGTCGGCATAGCCGGCGGAGTCGGCGTAGCGAGCGAGGTCCAACCACATGCGTGCCCAGTGTTCGCCGAAAGCAGGCTTCGCAAGCTGGCGATCCACGAACTTCTCGTAAGCCGTCGGGGAAGTATCTTTCACGAATGCCTGGACTTCGTCCCACGTGGGCGGCAGGCCGGTCAGGTCGAGGGCGACGCGGCGGGCAAGGGTGTACTTGTCCGCGGCCGGCTGGAAGGCCAGCCCTCGCTTTTGGAGTGCGGGCGACACGAAGGCATCGACCGCGTTCGGGAACTTCTCGGCGGTCGGCGGATTCACGCGGACCGGCTTCGCATACGACCAGTGGGTGGCGTACTTGCCCCCTTGTTGCA
>JBBQCQ010000552.1:0-3450 GCA_038318835.1 Gemmatales bacterium
TCTGTTTCGTAGGGTGGTGGCGACTCTTCGAGGCCCACCACTGACCAACTGGAGAAAGCGGTGGGCCTCGAAGACTCGCCACCACCCTACCTAATCATCGATAGCAACTTCTTCGCTTCCTCGACGATGGTCTTCAACGCATCGTCGGTTTCGTCGGCATAGCACTCGACGAGTTCCTTGCAGCGGTTGCGGCAGTTGCGCTTTTCGGCCGGGGATTCGGTGAAGTCCTTGATCCGGTCCCACTCGGCTTTGATCGCGTCGATTTGCTTGTGCAGGGCTTCGCCGCGTGCCTTGCCATCGTCGGCCTTGGGGTCGAAATTCACGCCCCGCTCGCGAACGGCCATCAGGAACCACGGCCGGTATTCGGGCTTCTTCTCGGTCAGCTTCGCCATGTCGGCGTAGATGCGCCGGGCCTTCGGCAAATCGCTGAGGTGCTTGATCTTGTTCTTCTCCGGGTCGTCGGAGATGAGTGGCACGCCACCCGACGCACCCAGACGGATGGCGAGCTTGGCCAGATTGTCCGGCTCGGTCGGGTCGAACTTCCACGCTTTCTCGTTAATCTCCATGTCGCGCAATTGCTCGCGGAGAGTCTTGATCTTGTCGTCCACCTCGCGGAGTTGCCGCAGGCGGTCGTCGGCGAGCCAGCCCCAGCCTTCGAGGAAGTCGTCCTTGATGTCCGCCTCGCGGGCCTTCAACTTCGTCCAGATGCCGATGGCGGCGGTCAGGTCACCTTTCTGTTCGAGTTCCATGCCGGTCCACGCGGCGGTGTAGGCGTCGGCCTCGGTCTTGTCGGCTGGCTTCGCCAGGTTCGACGCGTATCGCTTGTCGAGCACCGCCTCCAGTTGCTTGCCACGGCTTCCGCGGAGTTCCTTGCGAACGCCTTGCGTGAGATCGCCGCCGTCGGTGCCGTACTTGGCGAGGTACGATTCGGCGGCCTTGATTTTGTCTTCCGGGGTGTTCGCCTTTCGCACGGCGTCGGCAAGCACCGCCTGGCCGGCGGGCATGAACAAATAGACCAGGCCACCGCCGATCAGCAACACCGCGAGGACGGCCGGGATGGCCCGCACCCACTGCCGCTGGAAGAATGGCACCTTCTTTTTCTTCTTTGGCTTTCTCCCCGATTTGCCGGTCTTCAGCGCCCGGGCCGCTTCCAGGTCGTCGGCGTCGAGTTCGTTCGCGCTCAGAGGTCGGTCCTTCCGCCGCGACGAGGCGACTTCGAGGCCTGCACTCTGTTGGTTCTGCATCTTCTCTTCGATGTCCGCGAGCATCCGGCCAACCGTGGCCGCGTCCATCGGCCGCTTGTCCTTGTCCTTCTCCATCAGGAACATCACGAGATTGTCCAGCCACACGGGTAAGTCGTTGATGAAGCGACTCGGCCGCGGCGGGGTCTCCTGGACATGTTTCATGAACATGTCCACGGTTGTGTCGGCCACGAACGGCTTCCGGCCGGTAATGAGTTCAAACAGCACGATGCCGAGCGAGTACAGGTCGGACTTGTTTGACGAATTCCGGTCGCCGCGGCACTGCTCCGGGGACATATACGCGGCCGTGCCGATGGTGCTGTTCGCCCCGGTCAGGGAGGTCGCGTCGTCGTCCTTCGCGATGCCGAAGTCGGTGAGCTTCAGCACGCCGCCCTGCGTAACCATGAGATTCGACGGCTTCAGATCGCGGTGAATAATCCCCTTCTCGTGGGCGTACTGAAGAGCCTGGCAGAGTTGCTTCGCGTAGTCGATCACCTCCTCCCAGCCGAGCTTCGTGCGGCGGGCGAGAATATGATCGAGCGATTCCCCTTCGACGAATTCCATCGCGATGAACGGCGTCGGTTGCGACTTTCCCAGGCGGCCGGTCGCGACGAGTCGGACGATATGCGGGTGCCGCAGCTGCTTCAGGATATTCGCTTCTCGCTCGAAGCGGGCCATGGCGCTGTCGTTGCCGAGCAGGCCGAGCGCGACCACTTTGATCGCCACGAGGGTGACTTTCCCCTCATGGCTGAACTTGGCCCGATAGACGGACCCCATCGCGCCGCTGCCGAGTTCCTTGTCGATCTCGAACGGGCCGAACTTCTGACCCACGAACATGGCTCTGAACTCCCAGCGGTCGAGGAGGCCCGCACTGTCACGCGTTCGTAACGCGGGCGAAAGCATGGGGTTCCGTGGACGTACTACCATAAACTATACTAGGGACACGCGAACCCATGCGAAAGGATCGAACCCGATGCCTGCCACCGCGGTGAAGCCGAACGCCACGTCGAAGTTCGAGTCGGAGGTTCAACACCAGTTGGCGCAGGTCGCCCGGCGGATTCGCACGCATGATCTGCTCTGCGGGGCGTTCCTGTTCTCCACGGTGGCCCTCGGCTACCTCGCGCTCGTCATCGCCCTCGATCGCTGGCTCGACCTGCCTGCGTGGGTTCGCCAGGTCGGCTTCTTGGGCCTGTTGGCCGCGCTCGGGGCTGTCGCTTTCCTGGGCCTCGTTCGGCCGCTCCGTCGGACCGTGAATCCGCTCTACGCCGCCCGCGAAATCGAGGACACAGTCGAGGACGCGAAGAACAGCGTGGTGAACTGGGTCGATCTGCAAGACAAGCCGATGGCGGAGGGCGTGCGGGCCGTGGTGGCGGCCCGTGCTGCGAAGCAGTTCAAGGATGCCGATCTCGATAAGGCCGGCGAATCGAAACGCCTGCTGTGGCTCGGCGGTGTGGCGGCGGGGCTGGTCGTCGTCCTCGCGGCCTTGTTCATGCTTTTCAAGCCGACGGTCTTCAACTCGCTCGTCGGTCGCGCGATCAACCCGTTCTCGTCGGGCCAGATTGCTACCCGCACGCAACTGACGATCGTCGAGCCGAAAGGCGGTGACCTGACCGTGACGGCCGGCCAGCCGGTGACGATTGGCGTGATCGTGGATGGCAAGGTGCCCGCAGCCGACGCGGCCGACCGACTCGTGGTGATGCTCCGGCACAACCTGGCCGACGAGAACTACGACGAGGTTCCGCTCGAAGTTGGTTCGACTTACCGCGAATGGTCGTTGCGTCTGCCCGAGCGACTGGTGCAGAACGGCTTCTGGTATCGGGTGAAGGGCGGCGACGCCGAGACGGCCGAACACCATGTCACGGTTCGCCCGAAGTCGATGTTAACGGACTTCGAGGTGAAGTACGAATACCCCGAATACCTCCGCATGGCGTCCGACACGACACGAAACCCACACCTGGAAGCCCACCGCGGGACCGTGGTGACAGTGACAGCGAAGGCGAACCGCACGCTCAAGGACGGCCGGGCCGTGCTGTCGAAACAACCCGCCCCACAGCCGGGCGAGATCGTCGGAGACGCCCGCGCTTCGCTCCGCGTCCGATTCACCCTGACCGAATCTGAGACGTACCGACTGCTGTTCAACAGCACCGATGGCGAAGCGAACACCGACGCGCCGGTTTACGACATCCGCGTGCTGACCGATCAGGCTCCC
>JBBQCQ010000553.1:0-3448 GCA_038318835.1 Gemmatales bacterium
GGGCCGGCCCAGAAGGGCACTCGCGGAGCGAGTGCCCGACATTTATCGTCGCCCGTTCCACTCCGACGAGCGGTACTTCGCGGCCGCGGTTCGTGCCGCTTCTCGCTCGTCGTCGGTCCACGGTCCATCTACGAAGGTCCAGCCCAGGCCCGTTTGTATCTCCTCGACGAAACCTCGCATCAACTCGTCTGCCGACACTTCCTTCGCCAACTCTGCGAGGCCGGGCAGTTGCGGCGTGAGCGGACTTTGACTGAGTAGGATCGTGCCGTGTTGCAACAAGGCTCCGCGGAGCTTCCGCTGCGCGCTGCCGACAACTTTCGCGCCGTTCACAGTAAGGTCGCCCGGCGTGTGGTGCAGGAAGCACAGCCCCTCGCCGAGTTTTTTCTCCTCGCCGCAAGCAACCGCGTGGGCCGGGATGCCGCGCGAAATCAGCCAGTCGCGCAGCAGGTGGTGGACGCGGCAAATCCAGTTCTCGCCGCGTAGCGGCCCGACCGCATTCGCGGGCAGGGCGAACGAGTACGTGAGTTCGTGCGGGTGATGGTGCAAGATCGCGGCCCCGCCCGACGCCCGCCGCACCCACGCAACCGCCGGCATTCGCACCGCCGCCGGCTGAAAGTACCCGAGGCTGAGTGTCGGCTCGGACCAGCGATAAAAGCGAAACGACGCGACGTTCCCATCCGCGGCCGATGCGAGCATCGCCTCATCGAGGGCCATCTGATCGGCACCGGCCGCGACAACGAACGGAAGCCGGCGGAGGGTTAGCGACATTCCCACATCCTTCGTTGATTGTTGTCGGAGCATTCTACCCCGCGGGCCGACGGTCGGAATCAGGGCCGAACCGCCGATTCCGGTGGTTGCGATTCCCGCCCGTGGGCGTATCGATAACGAGACCCCCCGCACCCCGTGAGAACGACATCGTGGCTTATCAACCCATCGAAAACTACGGCATCATCGGCAACATGCGCAGCGCGGCCCTCGTCGGGTTGAACGGGTCGATCGACTGGCTGTGCCTGCCGCGGTTCGACTCGCCGAGCGTGTTCGCGGCCGTGCTGGATGACGGCAAGGGCGGGCGGTTCCAGATCGCCCCGCGGCTCGACGGCGGCCGACACAAGCAGTTCTACTGGCCCGATACGAACGTCCTCGTCACACGGTTCCTGCACCCGGACGGCATTCTGGAAGTCATCGACTTCATGCCCGTGCCGGTGCCCACCGATGCGTGCGAACATCAAGTCATCCGCCGGGTGCGAGTCGTCACGGGCGAACTGCCGATCCGGGTGGAGTGCCGGCCGGCGTTCGACTACGCCCGGTTCCAGCACACCACCGTCGATGACGACTGCGGCATCCGGTTCGTCGGGCCGGATATGGACCTGGTTCTCTCGTCGCCCGTAGAACTGCGGATCGACGGGCCAGGCGTCGTCGGCGAGTTCACCCTGAAAGCCGGCGAGGAGCGGACGTTCGTGCTTCAGTATCAGCCGCCGGGGAAGAAGTCGGACGGCTGCCCGACGCCGGCCGGGTCGATGGCGCTCTTCCAGCGGACGGTCGATTACTGGCAACAGTGGTTGAAGAAGTGTACCTACACCGGGCGGTGGCGGGACCAGGTGTATCGGTCGGCCCTCGCGCTCAAGCTGATGACCTACGAGCCGACCGGGGCGATTGTCGCGTCCCCGACGACGAGCCTGCCCGAAGGTGTCGGCGGCGTGCGGAATTGGGACTATCGCTTCACCTGGATTCGCGACGCGGCCTTCACCATCTACGCCCTGCTGCGCATCGGGTTCACCGAAGAAGCGATTCGGTTCAAGGGCTGGCTCCGTGACCGCTGGCGGCAGCCAGGCTCGCACTCGGATGGCCCGCTGCAACTCATGTACGGCATCGACGGCCGATCGGAACTGGACGAATTCGAACTCCCGCACCTGGAAGGCTACCGCGGGTCGAAGCCCGTCCGGATCGGGAACGGCGCGCACGGGCAGTTGCAACTGGACATCTACGGCGAGTTGATGGACGCCGTGTACCTCTACAACAAGTACGCCTCGCCGATCAACTACGACGAGTGGCTGCGGCTGCGCGGCATGATCGACTGGGTGGCCGACAACTGGCAGCGGCAGGACGAGGGCATCTGGGAAGTTCGCGGCGGGCGGCGGGACTTCGTCTACTCGCGGGTGCTCTGCTGGGTCGCCCTCGACCGCGGGCTGCGGCTGGCCGACAAGCGGTCGTTCCCGGCCGACCGTGCCCGGTGGATCGCCGCCCGCGATGCCATTCTTGAGGAAGTCATGGCGAAGGGCTGGAACAAGGACCGCAAGGCGTTCGTGCAGAGCTACGGGTCCGACGCCCTCGACGCCTCGCTGCTGTTGCTGCCGCTGGTGTTCTTCACCGCTCCGAACGACCCGCGGATGCTCAGCACACTGGACGCGATTCGCACGCCGCTGGCCCAGGGCGGGCTGGCGGCCGATGGGTTGGTCTACCGCTACGATCCGACCCTCGCACCGGACGGCCTGCCCGGCACCGAGGGAACCTTCAACATGTGCTCGTTTTGGCTGATCGAAGCCCTCACCCGCGCCGGGCAGACCGATCCGAAGTTGCTGGCCGAAGCCCGCCTGCGGTTCGAGCAAATGCTCGGCTACGCGAACCACCTCGGCCTGTACGCCGAGCAGACCGGGCCGAGCGGCGAAGCCCTCGGGAACTTCCCGCAGGCGTTCACCCACCTGGGGCTGATCTCGGCGGCCTTCAACCTCGACCGGGCACTCAGCGGCCACCGCCAGGGGGGCACGGGCTGACCGGACGCGTTGTCGCGAGCCGGTTGCGGTCATAGGCGAGAGAAGCAGGGCCAACGCATCTAAATCACCTTGAAAATCGACTGTTTTTCCAGGTGACTGCGAGCATCGCCTAGATTCTGTAGGCCGAAACAGGGATCGAACCTGAAAAACCACCGAAAATACGGCGATTTAGATGCGTTGGCCCTGGCGAGAGAAGGTGGACGGTGATATTTAATCGTCTGTGCATTAAACCCATTTTCCACCACGGCGACGGTTGCAAAAGCGATGAGTTAGCCGCGCATTTTCGGGGATGGTTTGACCGCCCAACCAGTAGCACACAATGTGGTCAACTTCGGCATCGTCGAGATGACTAATTTGTTGACCGCAAATCCGGCAGGTTTAGTTTTGATCCCAAAGGGCCGCTTTCAGTTCCTTGGAAAATGCTCGCGGCTCAGAGGCGGAGTAACTGAGGATGCCCTTCATTGTTCGTAACCCTTCAGCCCGCTGAACTCTTGGCTTTCGGAAGCGAGGGTAGCGTGCCGGTTTTTGCCAGTGTCTCCAGAGCTTGCCGCACTTCGGCGAGCGGGTCGAGGCCGCGCGTCGTCAGCGTGCGATACACGCTCATCAACACCGCCCGTGTGGCGGCACCCGCTTCGCTCGCGCTGCCGTAGCTGATCTTCCGCATCACCACGGCCGGG
>JBBQCQ010000554.1:0-3444 GCA_038318835.1 Gemmatales bacterium
GCAAGGCCGACGTGGTCGGCGAGTTCAACGACACGGCCCGCAAGTACGAGTTGCACAAAACCGGGCCGCGCGGCCGCGACTACACGAACAAGATGTGTTGGGCGGCCGACCGCAAGCGGGCACTGTTCTGCGGGGCGAACCACGCCGTGCCGCACCGGCTCAACGACGTGTGGGAGTTCGACCTGCCCTCGTTGACGTGGTCGATGCTCTACGCCCCCGACCTGCCACGAGGGTACGCGGACCTGGGCAAAGAAACGTCCGATGTGGACTTCCGTGATGGCATCCTGATGACGAAGCGTGGCGGGCCGGCCGTCATCGCTCACACCTGGTGGGGGCTGACCTACGACCCGCGGCACAAGGCCCTGTTGTTCATGAACACCTGGGTGACGGAGGAAAAGAAAGCCGTGCTGGCGCTCGGCGGCGACCCGGCGGAGTTGTACAAGGGGCCGCCGCTGTGGGCGTTCTATCCGACGACCCGGACGTGGAAGCCGTTCAAGGCGTCGAAGCCCTACCCGGTGGCCATCTTCGGCGGAATGCTGGAATACGTCCCCGAGTTGGACGGCAGCATCTGGCACGCGAACAACTGGCAGATGCACGGCACCTGGCGGCACGACTACGAGAAGGACACGTGGACCGACCTGAAGGCCAACGGCGGCGGGAGCGCCTTCGAGAAGGCGTCGCCTGCCCCGGAGCAGATCGGCTACCACGATCCGAAGCGAAAGATGATCGTCGTCCAGCGGTACTACGACACCTTCCACTTCGACCCGGTCAAGGTTGAATGGAAAGCCGTTCGGACCGGCAACAAGGACGACGGCCGCACGCCTTACGGGCACGACGCACGGTCGGTCTTCCATCACGACCCCGCCAGCGGGCACGGCCTGCTGACGCAGTTCGAGACAAACACGCTCTGGGCCTACGACCCGGACGCGGTGACGTGGACGAAACTCGCCCCGGCCGGCGACCCCATGCCCACGGGCGGCAAACGACTGGCCTATGTCGATCCCGTCGCGAATGTGCTCGTCGTGATCGACGGCGTCACAGTCTGGGCGTACCGCTACAACGCGGCGTAAAGACCCTACTCGATCGTCCAGAGGATCAGCGATTCGCGGTCCTTCGCGAAGATGCGGTTGCCCGTCAGGATCGGCACGGACCAGATCGGCGAATCGGCGAGCTTGTACTTGGCGACTTCGCGCAGTTCCTTCTCGCCCGGCTTGAAGACGATCATGTTCGAGTCGCTGCTCAGGGCCACGAGTAGTGCGCCAGTGTCGAGAACGAAACCACACTCGCCGCGGTTCGTTTCGTCTTCCCAGACGAGTTTGCCGGTCTTCGCGTCCTGACAGAAGAGCTACGACCCGCCGCGGCCCATGCCGAGGAAGCCGTAGAGCAGGCCGTCCTTCAGCATTGGGCTGTTGTAGTTGTGGGGGGCCTGGCCCTTCCAGACTTGCTTCGCCTCGTAGGTGTCGCCCTTCTTCTCGACGGAGAACGCGTACCCAGCACTAATGACGGTGTTGCCGTCCACCGCCGGCGTGCTAGTCTGGTACCGGCCGGTCGACAGCGGCGTCTTCCACAGCAGTTTCCCGTCGGCGAGGTTCACGCCGATCAGGTTCTTCTCGGTCAGCACGACGACGTGATTGACTTTGTCCAGGGTCATGAGCACCGGCGACCCGTAAGAGGGGCCGTCGCCCGCCCACGTCCACTTGGCGTCGCCGGTCTTCAGATCGTAGGCCGTCAGTTCGCCGCGACCGTCGCCGCCCACGTGGGCGATGCACAGCCCGTCGATCACGGCCGGCGACAACGACGGCGAGAACCGCGGCTTGCCCTTCGTCTCCTTTCGCCACACGACTTTGCCGGTGGCCGCGTCGAGGCAGGACATGGTTCCGCCCACGCCGAGCGTACAAACCTTGCCGTCAGCCACGGCCGGCGAACCCCGCGGGCCTTTGAACCCGCCGGCCGGGCCGCTAACGGTCGGGGCGGGGTACTTGTCCTGCCAGACCTCTTTGCCGGTCGCGGCCGTCAGACAGCGGATCACCTCGTCGCCGCCCTGGCGGGTGAACGTGAAAACCTTGTCGCCGACGAGGGCGGGCGAAGCCAACCCTTCGCCGACCGTCACCTTCCACTGTTGCTTGAGTTCTTTCGGCCACACCGCGGGGGCGGTGAAGCCGCTGACCTTGTTATCGCGGCCGCTGCCCCGCCACTGGGGCCAGTCGTCGGCCCGGGCGACGCTGGTCGCAAGAGTCAGGGCGAGCGCAAGAAGGCGAGTTTTCATCGGACGAGTTCCCGGACGAGTGGAGGGCGTTTCTGCTTCAGGGAGCTTACGCGAACCGGGTGCGGAAAAGTCATGAAAGTGCGGTGAGCGTATGCGTCACCCCGGCGGTTCGAGAAGTTCGTGGTGGTGGCGGACGATGGCCCCCTGGACGAGGTAGATCACGTCCTCGGAGATGTTGGTGGCGTGGTCGGCGATTCGTTCGATGTGGCGGACGGCCGAGAAGAGCGACAGCAGCGGTTCGACGTGGTCGGCCACCCGCTTCATGCCGGCCACGATCTCGCGGATGATGGCCGCGTTGTCGGCGTCCACCTCGTCATCGAGGCGAATGACCGTCCGTGCGGTGGCGGCATCGGAATTCACGAACGCATCCAGCGCCTTCCGCACCATCTGGATCGTGCGTTCCGTCATCGGCCGAAGCCGCTCGGGGATGGCCACGAGCGGCGGCTTCGCCAATCCCGGCACGCGCTCGGCGATGGCCGTTGCGTAGTCGCCCATTCGTTCCAGGTTCGTCGAGATGAGCAACACCGAACTGATCCGCCGCAGGTCCACGGCCACCGGTTGATGGAGCGCGAGAATCTTCAGGCACTCTTCGTGAACTTCGTTTTCCAGCAAGTCGATGAGGTTGTCCCCCTCAATGACACGCTCGGCCAGATCGATGTCGCGATTTTGAAGTGCCTGGGCGGCCTGGAAAACCGACTCTTCGACGAGGCCGGCCATTCGCAGGATTGACTTCTGCAACTTATCCAGGTCGCGCTGCATGTGCTTGGACACGACAACCTCTCGGTGCAGGACTCGCGAACCCTGCCAGTATACACCAGGAGCGGGCCGAATTTGGGCCGCGTTCTAGGATAGAAGTGCGCCTACACCGAGGGACGGGGGTCGGATGAACGCTTCCGCGGACGCCCGCGAACCATTGGGGTCGTTCCTCACCGCGATCCGCCGCAGTCGGCTGTTCAGCGACGAGCGTACCGACGTACTCGCCCGCACCGTCCCCGACACCGTCGCTGCCGTCCTGGCCGCCGAACTCGTGGCCGCTGGCGAACTCACCCGGTATCAGGCCGACCGCCTGCTCGCCGGCCAACCGGGGGCCGTGATGCTGGGCAAGTACCGCATCCTCGCCCCGCTCGGCCGGGGCGGCATGGGCGTGGTCTACCTGACACGCGAGAACACCGACGCGA
>JBBQCQ010000555.1:0-3439 GCA_038318835.1 Gemmatales bacterium
GCGCTGTCGCTCAAGCACAAGACACCGTCGCCGTGGCAGGATATCGAGGCCAAGTACCCCGAGAACAGCAAGCACCAGGGCGAAGTCGTCAATATCATGCCGTACGGGGCGTTCGTGAAGCTGGAACCCGGCATCGAAGGCCTTGTTCACATCAGCGAAATGTCGTGGACGAAGCGGATCAGCCACCCGAACGAAGTCCTCAGCACCGGGGACAAGGTCGAGGTGCAAGTGCTGAAGATCAACCACGACAAGAAGGAAATCTCGCTCGGCATGAAGCAGTGCCAGGCGAACCCGTGGGACGAGGTCGCGAAGAAGTACCCGAACGGCATGCAGGTATCGGGCGTCGTCCGCAACCTGACCAACTACGGGGCCTTTATCGAGATCGAAGAAGGCATCGACGGCCTCCTGCACGTCAGCGACATGAGCTACGTGCGGAAGGTGTCCAACCCGAGCGAGGTGGTGCAGAAGGGCCAGAAGGTCACGTGCATCGTCCTCAGCGTCGATCAGGAGCGCAAGCGCGTCGCCCTCGGCCTGAAGCAGATGGGCAAGGACCCGTGGGAAGGCGACATTCCCGAGCGGTTCAAGCCTGGCCAGAAGGTCAAGGGGAAGATCACGAAGCTCACGAACTTCGGCGTCTTCGTCGAACTCGAACCGGGTCTCGAAGGCTTGCTGCACATCAGCGAGTTGAGCGAGAACAAGATCGAGTCGCCGGAAGAGGTCGTGAAGGTCGGCGACGAAGTGGATGTCAAGGTGCTGCGGGTCGATACGAAGGATCGCAAGATCGGCTTGAGCATGAAGAACGTGGACGACCCGACGGTGCCAGACGAACTGCCGGACGAGCTGATGGGCGGCGACAACAAGCCGGCCGGCAGCAGCAGCAGCGGCAAGCCGGAAGGAAAGAAGGACCTTCGCGGCGGCACCGGAGCCGCCGGTCCGTTGTTCCAACTGCCCGGCCAGGAAGTCGAAGAAGAGTAACCCCGAGGTTCACCGGAACTCTCAGCACGGCAGGCCGATGGCCTGCCGTGCTTTTTGTTTTTACCCCGAAGGGGTGGGAACCCTCAGCCCGGGGCAAGAAGGCTTCGGGACGCCGCCCTGGGTCTGACCGTGACCGAGAGAAAGCCCTGAAGGGGGGAGCCAGGTTTCGCTGTCTCACCCCCTTCAGGGCTTCCGTGTTGCTGGCTGTAACCCAGGGCGTTGCCCAGGGCTGAGGGATCCCACCCCTTCGGGGTGAAGACCGCGTTCTGTTCGTCCGGGATGCTGTTGCTTCGCGCACCCTTCGTGGTACAATTTTACACCACCACGACTCGCTGGCATCGACTTCGGAAAGGACGCCAGGAATGGCCCGCTCGGCCCCGGATGGCCCGCACGCCCCCAATCTGTTCTCCGCCCAGCCGTTCGCCGGGTTCGGCCCCAGCCTGTTCCACTGCGATGGCGGTCCCAGCGGCTGCCACCGGATCCAATCCCGCTCCGCGAAACGCCTCTGGAAGGAAGTCCGCGGCGTCGCCCCGAAGTCGCCCGGCGTGTACGGCATGGTCGATGCGAAGGGCCGCATCATCTACGTCGGGAAGGCCAAGAACCTGCGGGCACGGCTGATGAGCTACTTCCGCGAGAAAAGCCGCCACCCGAAGGCCGGCAAGATCATTGCGAACACGCGCACTCTGGTGTGGGAGTATGCCGCCGACGAACTCGCGGCACTGCTCCGCGAACTCGAACTCATTCGTCGGTTCCGCCCGCGGTACAACGTGCTCGGCATACCGGGGCGGGAACGATACCGCTACCTGTGCCTCGGACGCGGGCCGGTCGCGTATGTGTATGTCACCCGCGAGCCGACGGGCAAGGAGCTGGCGTGCTACGGCCCGTTCGTCGGTCGCGGGCGGCTCGACCTCGTGGCCCGCCGACTGAATGACTATTTCCACCTCCGCGACTGTTCGCAGAAGCAGCGGATGATCTTCGCCGAGGATCAATCGCTGTTCGAGACGAAGCCGACGGCCGCGTGCTTGCGGTACGAACTCGGTATGTGCCTGGGGCCGTGCGCCGCGTTCACCACTCGCCGCGCGTATCGGCGGGCTGTCGGTTCGATCCGCAAGTTCCTGGATGGCGACGAATCGCTTCTCACGGCCCTCAAGACGGACATGGCCCACGCGGCGAAGGCGATGCAATACGAGAAGGCCGGGGCGATCCGCGACAAGCTCGCGGATGTCGAATGGCTGCACCAGCGGTTGTCGTTGTTGCGTACCTCGCGGGAGCAGAACGCGATTGTGTACCGGTTGGTCGGGCACGATGGGCGACCAGTGTGGTACTTGCTCAACCGCGGTCAGGTGTTCGCGGCCGTATGGGAGCCGACCTGCGACGACAGCCGCCGCCGCACGCGGGAGCTATTGGAAGTGGTCGCGCAGACGATCCCACGAATCGGCCGAACGTGCGTCGACAGCGTATTGTTAGTCTCGGCCTGGTTCCGCAAGCGGCCCGACGAGCGGGCCAGTGTCCGCCCAGCCGAGGCCGTCCTTGCCGAACTCCTCCCGCCGCCCGACTAACGAGACCCGCCCATGCTCCCTCTCCCAGTCGGTACCGCCCCCACGCTCGGTTCCTTGCGGTGGCGGGTGTGCGGCCTTCTGTTGCTCGCCACCGCAATCAATTACATGGACCGGGTGGCCCTCAATCAAACCTCGAAGGAGATCATCGACGCCTACGGGTTTAATAAGGCCACCTGGGGCCGGGTCGAGACGGCATTCTCGCTAGCGTTCGCGGTGGGCACGCTCGCCACGGGCTGGTTCGTCGATCGCGTTGGGGTGTACTGGTTGTATCCCGCCCTGGTCTTCGGGTGGTCGATGGCCGGTTTCTTCACAGGCTCGATCACGGGCTTTTACTCGCTCGTGGTGGTGCGGTCCCTCCTCGGCCTCTTCGAGGCTGGCAACTGGCCGTGCGGTATTCGCACGACACGGCAGGTGCTGCTGCCCGCCGAACGGCCGTTTGGCAACTCCCTCTTCCAGAGCGGGACCGCCATCGGGTCGATCGTCACGCCGTTCATCGTCCTGGTCTGCGGGTTGTACTTCGGCGTGCAGAATTCGGACGCCTGGCGGTGGCCGTTTCGCGTCATTGGCGTGATCGGCCTGGGCTGGGTGGTCTTGTGGTTTCTGATCGTGCCGCGGGCGACGTTCGGTCCCTCGCCGGATCGGTCGGCGGCTCGCGGGGAACCATTTCGGGCGGTCCTGGCCGATCACCGTTTCTGGCTACTCGTCGGCGTGGTCGTGGGCGTGAACACGGCCTGGCACACCTTCCGGTTCTGGATGCCACTGTACCTGCGCGAAAATCGCGGGCTGACGTTCGAGGAGTTGCAGAAGTTCTCGGTGCTGTATTACATCACGGCCGATGTCGGCATCTGGGTCGTCGGTCTGGGGACCATGCTCATGGCCCGGTCCGGGGTCGCCGTCCACCGCTC
>JBBQCQ010000556.1:0-3432 GCA_038318835.1 Gemmatales bacterium
CTAGCACTACAGCGCCTTTATCAAGTTATGCTGCCGCTTTTTGTGGGACTTCCTCGCGATGGCGTTCCGCGCCTGGTGATACCGGATCACCACCCCCACCTGCTCCCGCGACGACACGCCCCGACGGCGAACCTGCGACTCTCGGCAACGCAGATTCAACGCCACGCACACCTGCTCCAACGTCACCTCCGCATTTTTCCCCCCGCAGCCGATCCGTCTGGACCGACACGAAGCCCAACACCAACACGCTCAAGATCAGGTGCCGCATCAGGCCCACATAGTTCCGACCCTCATAGTCCATCAAGCCGATTTCCTGCTTCGCCACGCGAAATAAATGCTCCACCGTCCACCGACGAAAACCCACACGCAACACCCGACGTACCGACGCCGTGCCGGCCGCCAAGAAATACTTCACCTCCTCCGTCGCTTCGTTCCACGCCGCCACCAGCAACATCGCCAGCCCGTTCACCCGCACCGCCTTCCCCGCCGCCCGCCAGACTTGGTCCGGTCGCGTCTCGCGCTTCAAACGATACCGCTTCCCCTTCCTCGCCTTCGCCGCCGGCAACGCTGCGTCCGCCCGACGCGACGAACCGCCCCGCGCGTCCACCGCGAAATTCTTCGGGACCTCCCCCGCGAATTTCTGCCCGAGGATCGCCAGCACCGACACGAACGCCAGCTTGCCCCCGTAGCCCTCGTCGAACGTCAGCCAGTCGAAGGAGACCCCATTGCCCGTCGCCCGGCCGTACTGCGCCAGCGCGATCAGCCACTTCGGCCGGTGGCCGATCTCGTCGGGAATCCCGGCCCGCTTGCACCGCTCGCGGTCCTCGTCCCAGCCCTGCGGCACGAACAGGTCGGCGTCGAGCAGCGTGCGAAACGACCCGCGGGCCGCGGCCAGGTGAACCGTGACGATGCCGTTCTCGACCTTGCCGACGCAGCCCAGGTACTGGCGCTGGACGCCGGGCGTCTTGTCGCCCTTCTTGACGCAACTGGTCTCGTCGATGACGCCGACGGTGCCGAGTCCGTCGGCGTTCGGGATCGCGGCGAGCGTGCGGCCGGTGCGGCGTTGGAATTCGTCGCGGAGGGCGAGGTGGTCCCAGCGGGTGGTGGTGAGGAATTTTTGCAGGGTGCGGACGGCGGTACCCGAGGCGAGGGCGTTGGGTTCGGCGGTCTTGCGGGGCGCGTCGGTGAGCAGGGCGCGGCAGTAGGCGTCGAGGTGGGGCGCGGTGCGGTCTTGGTTGCAGAAGGCGTGGTACGGCCGCAGGTAGGCCGAAAACGCCGGCCCGAGATCGCGGATTTGCCGATCGGTCATGGGGTTCCCTCCCGATAGAACCGTTATCGGCTATCGGGAGAGGGGCGCTGTAGTGCTAGGGAGCTAACGTGCGTGGCGTTCAGCCTGGATGGCACGCAGGTCATTACCGGCAGTTTGGACAACACGGCGAAGGTGTGGGACGCCCGCCCCGTCAATCGCGAGTTCCTGCCGAAGCCTGACGCTAAGCCCTCGAAGTAGTTTCCCCGTCGCCCGACCGCTGACAACGTCGGCAGATCGGCGGGCCGCGGGAGTGTGTACCGCCACGGGCTCGACTTTGTGCCACTACCGATCAATCAACACATCCGATTGACATTCGTTCACCATATCTTACAGTCGCATCAGTTGTCACCTCTTCCCCTTCCCATCGGGGTGCGTCATGTTTCACGGACCTTCTCTCTCACCCGAACACCGGCTGGCGGCCGAGCTCATGGCCGGCGGCGCGTCGTGGTCGGCGGCGGCGAAGGAACTCGGCCTCGGCGTCGACGAGTTGCGGACGGTGGCGAAGGACTTCCGCGGCGAATGGCAGGCGGTTCAGAAGGCGGCCCGGCGGCGGTTGCTCGGCGAGGCCGGGTCGGAGGCCATGCTCATGCTGCGGCGGTTGCTCCGGTCCGACGAGGAGAAGGTGCAACTGCACGCGGCCACCGTGCTCATGAAGTTCTGGATGACCGGCCTGCGGCACCGCCGGCCGACGCCGTCGCACGGCGCCACCGAGAAGGACGCGGTGGACCTGCTGAACGAGATGGTCGGCAACGTCACCGAAGAGTCTTACGCGGCGACGGCCCGCAGCTACCTGGCCGAGTACGACGCGCGGCAAAAGGGCGACGACCCGCCCGATGACTGCGATCCGCTCGGCGGCGGGCGGCCGAAGGTCGGTCCGCCGCCGCTGCCGCCGGAACCGACTGGCGTCCCGGTATACGACACCAACGACGGCACCACGAAAGTGTACGACGAGCCGTCACCAGTGGGCGTTCGGGCCGGCCGGGACGGCGACCTGCGATTGCTGCACGTCCCACTCGGTCCAGTCGGCCGGCGGGCCGGCGTCGGCGAACGGGGCGATGATGTCGTCGAACTCGGTCAGGTCGGTCAGCAGCACGAACCGCTGTTGCACCTTCTTCGGCAGCCGCAGGGCCTTCGTGTACCACGTCGCGACTTTGCGGAACATCACGCAGCCGAACTTCTCGCCGCCCCGCCAGTCGATCAGGCGTTGCAGGTGCAGCCGCATGAACGCGATCCGCTCGTGGTAGGTGCCGCGGGGGCCGGGGTCGCCGGTCGTCACCCAGCTCGACAGTTGGCGGAAGAACCACGGGTTCGCGAGGGCACCCCGGCCGATGGCGACGCCGTGGCAGCCGGTGTCGTCGATCATCTGGGCCGCGTCGGCGATCGTCATGACGTCGCCGTTGCCGAACACCGGGATGCGGTCCACGGCTTCCACGACGCGGCGGATGCCGTCGCGGTTGACGCTGCCGGCGAAGCCCTGTTCGCGGGTACGGCCGTGGATGGTGAGGGCGGCCACGCCGACCTCCTCGAACTCGCGGGCGAAGAACGGGGCCGTCTCGCTATCGTCATCCCAGCCGAGCCGCATCTTCACCGTGACGGGCACGCTGACGGCGTTCACGACCTTGCGGACGAGTTCGATCTCGCCGAGGTCGAGAAGGCGTGCCCGTGTTCCTCCGCGAAGTGGTGCGGGTGAGTTAGGCCTGCCGCGTTTGCGAACAGGCCGGCCTCGATCCGCAGTTCGCCCGCCCCGCGTTGCCCCCCGAGCCGATCGAACGCTCGTCGGTCGGGGCCGGCCTCCTGGCTCACGTCGTCGTCTCGAAGTTCGTCGATCACCTGCCGCTCCCTCGCCTGGAAGGCATCCTCGCTCGCCACGGGTTCGCCGCGTCGCGATCGACCCTGTGCGACTGGGTTCGCGGATGTGCCGCCGCCCTCGGCCCGGTCTACCGGGCCACGATCGCCCGCGTGAAACAGTCGCACGCGATCCACGCCGACGAGACGCCCGTCCCGCTCTTGCAACCCCGCCGCACGGCCTACGCGTGGGTCTACCTCGGCGACGCCGCCAACCCGTTCACGGTCTTCGATCTCACCCCCGGCCGGTCGCAGGAGTTCCCGACGCAGTTCCTGGC
>JBBQCQ010000557.1:0-3431 GCA_038318835.1 Gemmatales bacterium
TTCGCGTGGTACGAGTTCGACCAGAGTTACCTCGTCATCCGCCTGCTCTGGAGCCTGCGACTGGTGTGGGCCGTCCGCCAACCCCCCGCCGAGGCGCTGGTCGGCCTCCGCGTGCCGGCCGTCGTCTCTGCCGCCCCGCAAGTCTGACCGCCTTCTGGGGTGAAATGGGAACCCGGTTTGACCGAATAACCCGTTATCACCCCGAGGGTATTCCCGTGCGACAACTCGACCAACTCGTCTTCGTCGGCCTGAATGGGTACGCCGTCGCGCTCGACCGCGACACGGGGGACATCGTCTGGTCGTGCGACAAGATGAAGTCCGGGTACGTTTCGTTGTTGCTGGACGGCGACCAACTCATCGTCTCGACGAACGGCTACCTGTACTGTCTCGACCCGCTCACCGGCCGCATTTTGTGGAACAACCGGATGAGCGGATACGGTAGCGGAACGCCCACCTCGCTCGTCTCGGTGCGAGGCCAGACATCGCAGACGTTCTTGCAGCAAGCCGCGGCCGCGATTGCGGCGCAGCAGTCGGCCAGTTCGCACGGGGCGGGAGCAACAGGATCGTGAAGAAAGTCGGACCTACCCCGGCCACAACTGTTCGTAGTCGATGAACAATTCTTCGCCGGCTGCGATGTCCCGGAGGGCGTAGTAGTCCCACTCGATGTGGCCGAGGTTCGGTGCGTCTGCATGGTTCAGGTACCACCCGACGCTCAGCCGGTTGAAGTCCCGCGGCCCAGAGTACCCGTCTTGGTACGGGATGAAGTAATGGTCGAGGCCGCCCGGCAAGTTCAGGGCGGCAAACTCCTCAGTCGTCAGCCATCGCACGTCATCGTCGGCGAACAACTCGGACAGCACCGTGCCGGCCAGGATATCCGCGGTCGCAAACACGCCCACGCCGGCATCGGGGATGGTAGATGGCTGGAGCCGAAAGAAATGGGGCATGGTGTTTGAGATCACCCCGGACGAAGGAGATTCGCGAAATGTACTCGACCGTCATCATTTTCAGTGGTCGCTACAGGGATTGAACCTGTGACCCCACCCTTGTAATGGGCGTGCTCTACCGCTGAGCTAAGCGACCGGTAGGTGTGTTGTATCGGATCGTCGCGGCCGGGGCATCAGCCACGGTCGGGCGTGCCGTGCAGATCGCGGAGCAAACTCTGGATCGTGCGGGCCGCGTTCAGTTGCCGGCGGATCGCAACCAGGTCGGCCGGCGGCGGCGATTCCTGCGATTCGATCTTGGCGAACCGCGATCCCACGTCGGCCAACACGGCGGAGAACTGAGCCACCAAGTCGGCGTCGAGTTCGCGCAAACTGCCGCCGGTGGCGCGGATTTCGTCCATCTGTTCTCGCGTTTCCATCATCTGCATCAGGAACGACTGATCCTGACTTTTCTCCTGCCCGGCCGTCGGACCCCCTAACAGCGAGAGCAAATACTCGGCCCGGCGGAACGGGTCTTTCAGGGTTGTGTATGCCTGATTGAGGGTGGCCGTCTGCGCAATCGCGGTCGCCTGCTCGGCGTCGCTCGCCCCGCCGTGGAAGTCGGGGTGAAGCAGGCGTGATTGCGCGAGGTAGCGGCGCTCTACCTCGGCTTCGTCAACGGAAAAGCGTCTCGGCAGGCCGAGACGCTCGTAGTAATCGCTCATGATCGCTGTTACATCGAGAAGGAACTGCCGCACCCGCACGTGGTCTTCGCGCTCGGATTGCTAACGCTGAACCCACGCTTGTTCAGGTCGTCGTGGAAATCGACGGTCACGCCGTCGAGGTACAACATGCTCCGCTTGTCGATGACCACATTCACGCCGTGGAGTTCGAAGGTGTCGTCGAGCTTTTCGTTTACGGTTTCGTCGAGGTCGAGCTTGTGCTGGAAGCCCGAGCACCCGCCGCCGACGACGCGAATGCGGAGGTACAGCGGGGTGGCGGCCGCTTGTTCGGCCGCGATGCGGCGGACTTCGGACGCGGCCTTCTCGGTCAGGGTGATCGGCAGAACCTTGGTCGCCTTCGTGCCCAGTTCGAGCGTTTCGGTTGCGGTAGCGGTGGACATTTTTAACCTCGGTGGTGGAGTGTGTAAAGGAATACCGATCGCGTTAGGGAATCATACACCGGATCAGCCGCCGACGGTAGCCGGTTCTTGCCGATCCGCGGTCACGTCTTGCTTGTCCTGATAATTCTTGATCGCCGCCTTGATGGCGTCTTCGGCCAGCACCGAGCAGTGAACTTTCACCGGCGGCAGGGCCAACTCTTCGACGATCTGCGTGTTCTTGATCTCCATCGCCTCGTTGACCGTCTTGCCCTTGAGCCACTCGGTGGCGAGGCTGCTCGACGCGATGGCCGAGCCGCACCCGAAGGTCTTGAAGCGGGCATCCTCGATGACCCCGGTCGTGGGGTTCACCTGGATTTGCAGCTTGAGCACGTCGCCGCACTCGGGGGCACCGACGAGGCCCGTGCCGACATCCGCCGACTTCACGTCGAGGCTGCCTACGTTGCGGGGGTTGTTGTAGTGCTCCAAAATCTTGTCGCTATACGGCATGAGCCTCTCCTGTTAGGTGTGTTTGTTCCTAAAGTTTGTAACCCGATTTTAGTGCGCCGACCACTCGATGCTCTTCAGGTCGATGCCGGCCTGGGCCATCTCGTACAGGGGCGACATCTCGCGGAGGCGGTTCACTTCCCGCACGACCAGGTCCACGACGTAGTCGACTTCCTCTTCGGTGTTGAAGCGGCCGAGGCCGAAGCGGATGCTGCTGTGGGCGAGTTCGTCGCCGACGCCGAGTGCCCGCAGTACGTAGCTCGGTTCCAGGCTCGCGCTCGTGCAGGCCGAGCCGCTGCTGACGGCCACGTCCTTGATGCCCATCATCATGCCTTCACCCTCGACGTAGGCGAAGCTGATGTTCGCGTTGCCGGGCAGGCGTTCGGTCGGGTGGCCGTTGAGGTACGATTCCGGCAGTTGATCCATGATGCCTATGCGAAGGCGTTCGCGGAGGGCAAACGTCTTCTTGCTCTCCTCGGGCATCTCCTTGCGGCAGATTTCCGCCGCTTCGCCGAACGCCACGATCAACGGCACCGGCAGCGTACCGGACCTCATGCCGCGTTCGTGCCCGCCACCGTCGATGATCGGCTCCAGCCGCACCCGCGGGTTCTTCTTGCGAACGTACAGCGCCCCGATGCCCTTCGGCCCGTACATCTTGTGGGCCGACATGCTCATCAGGTCGATGTTCATTGCCTCCACATCCACCGGCACCTTGCCCACGGCCTGCACGCCGTCGGTGTGGAAGAGCACGCCCTTCTCCTTGCACACCTTGCCGATCTCGGCGATCGGTTGAATCGTGCCGATCTCGTTGTTTGCGAACATGATGCTCACGAGAATCGTCTTGTCGGTGATCGCCGCCCGCACTTGCTCGGCCGACACGCGGCCGAACGTATCCGGCTCCAGGT
>JBBQCQ010000558.1:0-3424 GCA_038318835.1 Gemmatales bacterium
CGCCCTCCGCACTCCGCGATGAAACAGGCTCACTACCCCGCACGCCGCGATCAAGCCGATCACCGCCGCGAACGCTGCCGTCCACAGGTTTCGCTGGTCGGCCAGCGGCAGCAGCGGTTCGACCAGCAGCGGATAACTCAACAGCCCCACGAAGCTGCCGAGGTTGCTGGCCGCGTACAGCGGGTATGGGTCGCGGCCGAATCGAGCGTACCACGTCTGCACCAGTGGGGCCGTCATCGACAGCACCAGGAACGGCCCGCCGACGGCGAGGAACAGCACCACCAGGACAGCGAAGATCGGCATCTCGCTGTCCGTCGGAATCAGGCCGACCCACGGCTTGAGCCGGTCGCCGAAGAGCGTGGCGGCCCCGACGAGGAGCATCAGGGCGATGTGCAATCCGAGTTGCCTTCGTGGGGGGAAACGCTTCAGGCGATGGGCCAGGAAGTACCCGAGCAACAGCGTGGCCTGGAAGAACACGAGGCACGTGTTCCATACGCCCGGCGTGCCACCGAGCACCGGCAGGAGTTGCTTGCCGGTCAACGGCTCGACCAAAAACGACAGCGCGGCCGCAAGGAAAACCGTCAAGGCAAACAGCGTCGGCAGCACGAAAACATCTCCAGGGGTGAAGTCTTAGTAGTACGCCCCCACCGCGTGCCCACTACTATTTCCCTCGCCGGCCTGGTATCATCTCATCGCGCCACCCTTATCTCGCGGAGCCTGCCAATGCCTTCGCCCACGGTCCTGCCGGTCGAACCCTTGCTCGCCCCCATCCCCGGCGACGACCCCGCCGGCTCGCGGCTGTCCATCCTCGATCGCAACAAGCTCAAAGATTTCCGCGAAGACTACGACCCCGAGCGGGACCTATCCGAAGAGGAACGGCAGAACCCGCAGTTCGCCGAGAAGCAGAAGACCGTGCCGCAGTGGGACAAGGTCGTGCAGTTCGGCACGCAGTTCCTCACGAAGACCGGCAAGGAACTGACGGTGGCCCTGGCCGTGGTCGAGGGGCTGACGAAGAAATCGAAGTTCGCCGGCCTGCGGGACGGGCTGAAGTTGCTGAAGGGGCTGTGCGAGGAGTGCTGGGACCGCATGCACCCGGTCATTGAAGACGCGAACGACCCGGACGAACTCGAAGGCCGCATCGGGCCATTCGCGTTCCTCGACGACGAAGGCAAGAACCCGTTCTTCCCGACCAGTGTGCGGTCGATTTCGCTGATTGAAATGGCCGACGGTCAGTCGATCTCGTTCCTGAGCATGCAAGCCTACGGCGGCGCGAAGGCGGTGGCGAAAATCTCGCAGGACGACTTCCGTCAGGCGGTCGCCGCCGCCGGGCCGAACGCAGTCGCCCAACTGCGATTGCTGGACGAAGACATCACGGAGTCGCTGATCGCGCTGCAAGAACTGGTCGCCGTGCTGGACGCGAAGGCCGGGTCGAACGCGCCGGGCTTGGGCGGTTTGCGGAAGGCGATCCAGGACTGCCAGTCGATCATTCGCGAAGGCCTCCGCCTGCGGGGCAACGCGCCGGGCGGAACTGCGGCCCCGGCCGCGAGTAGCAATGCCTTCGGCGACGTCACCCCCGCCCCCTCCGCCGCTGCGGCCGCGACGGGCGGCGGCGGAACAAGCACGGCCGCGGTTCGCTCGCGCGACGAGGTCTACGGCAAGCTGAACGAGCTAACGAACCTGCTGGAGAAGTTCGACCCGCACAGCCCGGTGCCGTTCATGATCCGCCGGGCGATGGAAATGCGCGACATGAAATTCCCGGAACTGGTGGATCGCCTGAACTCGGACACGAAGGTGCTGGAATTCATCCGCAATCCGCTCACTGATCAGTCGTGATTACTCTCGCACGTCGGCTGCGTCGAGGATGGCCTTGAGCTTCGCCCGCTTGTCGGCGTCAAGCGGCAGGATCGGCATTCGGTTCGGCCCGGCCGGCCGGCCGAGCAGGGCCATCGCCTCCTTGATCGCGCCGTTGCCGGTGCCCATCGCCATCGCTAGCCGCACCGGGTGCAGCCGCGCCTGGTACGCTGCCGCACCGGCCGTGTCGCCCTTCGCGTGCGATTCGTAAATGCCGACGCACAACTCCGGGGCGATGTTGCACGACGCGGGAATGGCCCCCTTCGCCCCGAACATGAGAGCCGCCGCGATGAGCGTATCGCGGCCGTTCAGCACCGCGAACCGGTCCGGCACGCGGCGGATGATCTCGATCGTGTTCTGCAAGTCGCCGGACGAGTCTTTGATACCGACGATGTTCGGCACCTCCGCCAGCTTCGCCACCGTCTCCGGCTCGATGCTGAGGCCGCCGCACGTCGCCGGGTTGTTGTACAGCACCACCGCCTTCGACGTGCTGCCCGCCACGCGGCGGAAGTGCTCGATCAACTCGGCCTGCGTCGGCTTGATAAAGTACGGCGTGATGACCGACACCCCGGCTGCCCCTTCGCGTTCGGCCATTTTCGTGAGCCTCACGACTTCGCGGGTCGTCTCGGCCCCGGTCCCCACATACACCGGCACGCGGCCGTTGACGTGGGCCATCGCCGCCGCCACAACCTGCTGCTTCTCGTTCTCGTCGAGGGCGTAGAACTCGCCCGTCGTGCCGAGGACGAAGATGCCGTGGACGCCGTGCGACAGCATGAAGTCGATGTGCTTTTGCAGCGCGCCGAGGTCGAGCGATTCGTCGGCGTGGAACGGTGTGACGACGGGCGGGATGATGCCGCGAAGCATGGGGAAGCCTCTTGGGTGGTGCCAGTATGTTACCTCGAAAGCCCTGGCACGGGCGTGCCGGGGCTTTCGCCTTCCCCTACTCTATCTCCTTTCCCGCGAACCTCACCCCGGAGCATCCCGTGGCCAAGATCAAGGTGAAGAACCCCGTCGTCGAGATGGACGGCGACGAGATGACCCGCATCATCTGGCAGAAGATCCGCGAAAAACTCATCTTGCCGTACCTCGACATCGACCTCAAGTACTTCGACCTCGGCATGGAATCCCGCGACGCGACCGACGACAAGGTCACGTTCGAGTCGGCCGAGGCGACCAAGCAGTACGGCGTGGCCGTCAAGTGCGCCACCATCACGCCGGACGAGGCGAGGGTGAAGGAGTTCAACCTCAAGCGGATGTACCCGTCGCCCAACGGCACCATTCGGAACATCCTCGACGGCACCATCTTCCGCGAGCCGATCGTCTGCAAGAACGTGCCGCGGCTCGTCGGCCACTGGGACAAGCCCGTCGTCGTCGCCCGCCACGGGTTCGGCGACCAGTACAAGGCGAGCGAGATCATGTTCCCCGGTGCCGGCACGGTGAAGCTCACGTACACCCCGGCCGACGGCGGGCCGACCATCGAGAAGGAAGTCTTCAAGGCTCCGAGCGCCGGCGTCACGCTGGCGATGTACAACCTCGACGCTTCCATCAAGGGCTTCGCCCGCGCGTGCTTCAA
>JBBQCQ010000559.1:0-3422 GCA_038318835.1 Gemmatales bacterium
CCGCGTTGTTCGGCCTGGAAGAACTGACTCACGCGAAGAATCGCGGCGCGAAGGTGTACGCGGAACTCGTGGGGTTCGCCTCCGGCTTCGACCGCGGCCGCAAGGGGCCAGTGCTGGCCCAGATCATCCGTAACGCCATGAAGGAAGCCGGCATCACGCCGGCCGACGTGGACCACGTCAACGCGAACGCCGGCGGACTGCCGGAACTCGATGCGTTCGAGGCCCGCGCGATTGCCGAAGTGTTCGGCCCGAAGGTGCCCGTTTATGCCATGAAGGGCCAGATCGGCAACACCGGGGCCGCCTCCGGGGCGATCGAACTGGCCGCGAGCATCCTGGCTTTGAAGCACGGCCAACTGCCGGGCACCGTGAACCATACCGCGACCTCCGCCGACTGCCCGGTGACGGTCCACGTTGGCGACCCACGGCCGGTGACGAAGACCTACGCGGTGAAGATCAACTACACCGACCTGGGCCAGTGTGCCGTGGTGGTGGTGAAAAAGTTCGAGTAGCCGTGTTTTGGCGAGCCGAGCACCGTCAGGTGCCGGGTGTCTGGCGGTGCGATTCACCCGGCCCCTGACGGTGCTCGGCTCGCCAGGATGGGGTCGAAGAGGTTCCCTCATGCGTCGTCGCGTTGTCATCACCGGAGTCGGGTCTGTCACGCCGCTCGGGCACTCGGCCGAGGCGACGTTCGCCGCCGCTGTCGAGGGGCAGTGCGGCATCGACACGATCTCCCGGTTCGACGCCACAGCATTCCCGACCACATTCGCGGCCGAGGTGAAGAACTTCGCCCTCAAAAACTGGCTGCCGCACACGCACGAACGGTACGCGAAGTCCGGCGAGAACACCCGCTACGGCCTCGCGGCTGCCCAGGAAGCCCTCGCCGACGCTGGCTTGCTGGACGCAAAGGGCGACCGCACACGGCTTGGCGTGTACCTCGGCAGCGGCGAAGGGGCCGAAGACTTCTACAGCCTCATCGACAGCATCGGCCGGGCGACCGACGAGAGCGGCTACCGCGTCAACAGCGCGCAGTTCGGTGCCCGCGGCAACAGCCTGTTCGACCCGCGGCGGGAGGCCGAGTTCGAGATGCACACCACCGCCGGCCACCTGGCGGAAGAATTCGACCTGTGCGGGCCGAACTTCACCTGCCTGACCGCGTGCGCCGCCAGTGCCCAAGCCATCGGCGAGGCGACCGCGTTCATCCGCCACGGCGACGCCGACGTGATGCTGGCCGGCGGCGCACACAGCATGATCCACCCGCTCGGCGTGACCGGCTTCAACCGCCTGACCGCTCTTTCGACTCGCAACTCCGACCCGAAGAAGGCCAGCCGCCCGTTCGACCTCGACCGCGATGGCTTCGTGTTGGGCGAAGGGGCGGGCATGGTGATCCTGGAAGAACTGGAGCACGCCCGGAAGCGTGGCGCTCGCATTTACGCCGAACTAACGGGGTACGGCACAACGGGCGATGCGTACCGCATGACCGACCCGCACCCCGAAGGCCGCGGGGCCGTGAAGGCGATGAAAGACGCCCTCAAGGACGCTCGCCTGACGGCCGAAGACATCGGGTACATCAACGCCCACGGCACGAGTACGACCGCCAACGACGAGTGCGAGACGGCAGGAATTAAGGGTGCCCTGGGCGAATTTGCCTATAAAATACCCGTGAGTTCGAGTAAGAGTATGCTGGGTCACCTGATCGCCGCCGGTGGGGCGGTCGAGCTGATTATCAGCATTCAGGCGATGCTGCGGAACATACTGCCCCCGACGATCAATTACGAAACGCCCGACCCGAAGTGCGATCTCGACTATGTTCCGAACGCCGCCCGTAATAAGACTGGCATCCGGAATGTACTCTCCAATAGCTTCGGGTTCGGCGGCCAGAACATCACGCTGATCGCCAGTAAAATGTGAAATCGGGCGCAACTCCGCCCGACGCCCGGCGTTACGACTGAACTTGAACCGATTCCTGTGGAGCTTGATCCGGTGCCAGACTGGATGATCTTGGTTCTGATTTTCGTCTTCGGTCCCGTTCCGATCACGGCGATCTTCATCCTATCTTGCTATCTGTACTACCGCTGGAACTACATTCACGTCATCACACGCATTTTCCAGGAACGGCCGCTGTTCATCATCCCGCGAGGGGAATCAAACGCCGCCGCGGAAGATGTGCGAGTCACCACCGCCGATGGTCGCGTGCTGCGCGGCTGCTACCTGAAGACGCCCGTCGCCGACCGCAAGGGCGTGATCCTGTTCGGCCTCGAGTTCGGGTCCGATCGCTGGTCGTGTCAGTCGTACTGCGAGAAACTGGTGGCCGCGGGGTACGATGTGTTCGCCTACGAACCGCGGAACCAGGGCGACAGCGACAAGGACGCCGACTACGAACCCCTGCAATGGGTAACAGACCGCGACCTGGACGACGCCCGCGCCGCACTCAAGTACCTGCACTACCGGCCGGATGCCGACCCGCACGGAGTCGGTATCTTCGGCGTGAGCAAGGGTGGCAGCCTCGGCTTGCTCCTCGCGGCGGAAGACCGCCTCGTGCGCTGCGTCGTCACCGACGGGGCGTTCGGCACCTACACGACAATGGTCCCGTTCATCCGCAAATGGGTCGGCATCTACATCAAGCGCCGCGACTGGCTGCGGAAGAAAATTCCCGACTGGTTCTACGGTGCCCTCGCCCATGCGGCCCTCGGCGACGTGCAGAAGGCCCGGCAAGTCGAGTTCGTCAGCGTCGAACGGGGCGTGCGGAAGATGCGCCAGCCATGGCTGCTCATCCACGGAGCCGGCGACACGTACATCAAGCCCGAAATGGCCGAGACGCTGCTCGGCCTGGCGAAGCGGGTCGCGGCGAAGGAACTCTGGATGGTCGACGGCGCGAAGCACAACATGGCCCTGCACGTCGCCGGCGACGCCTACCACGCGAAGCTGCTGGCGTTCTTCGACCAGCACCTGGGCCACCCCTCACAGGCCCGCCGAACCGTGTCGCAGCCGAAGCCGGAGCGTGTCGAATTGCCGGCCCGCGGAGTTGTCGCGAAGAAGTAGCCTATGACCCAACCAGTTGCCGCTCGCAGGTACGGACGGGTGACGGTGGACGAGCGAGGCGTCCGCAAGACGCCGGTCCTTTTCTTCTTCGGCTCCCCGTTCGACTTGCGGTGGGAAGACATCACCGGTTGGGCCACTTTTGAAACAATCCTAGACGGCGGCCGGCCAACTCCCGTCAATCACAGCCTCGAACTGTACACGGCCGGCACCATTCATTTTTGTAGTGGCGTCGGTTTACGGTTCGCCGCCCTGATCGAAGAAGTCTGCAAGCGACTCCCCGACCGCCGAGTCGAAAGCCTCATGATTGCAATGCAGCAAGCGAGAGGTGACGTTTGACGTCAGGCGATCCGGTCGGAAATTGGCGAGCCGAGCACCGTAAGGTG
>JBBQCQ010000560.1:0-3404 GCA_038318835.1 Gemmatales bacterium
CTCCGACCTGGGCTGACAGAACGTGCCTTTCAGGCCCGAAAGGCGAAGAGCGTCACCCGTATCCCCGCTTCGCGATCAGGTCGCCCCAGCGGGCCGCCACCTTCGCCTGCACGTCCGGCGGCATCGGGTACTTGTTTGTCTCGTAATTCTTGTTCCGGGCCGCGTACCCCTCGATCCGCGGCCGCACTTCCTCGAAGCCGCCAAGGTTCAGGCCGTCGTACACGGTCTTCATGCTGCCGGGCAGGTCTTTCACCAATTCCTCGTAGCGCAGTTCCACCAGGTTGCCGGCCGGGATCAGGTGCCGCGTTTCGTGGTAGCGCTCGTGGATCACCCGGAACTCGCGGAAGACTTTCTCCTCGATGATCGCGTCATTGCTCGGCGTTTGCAGGCCGTGCGTCTTGCCGAGCGACTTCCACAGGTTCACGGTACTCGGGAAGAGCGTATACGGGTTGCGCTCGAGGTACACGAACTTCGCGTTCGGGAACAGATCGAGCAACACCGGGATGCGCGCCGTGTGCGGCGGCGACTTCAGCACCAGCCGTCGCTGGTCGCGGAAGGTCAGCGTTTGGATGAACCGCAGGAACGTCCGCTTCCAGTCGTCGAGTTGTCGCGGCGTGAGGCCAGACAGGTCGAGGGCGTTCGGGAACAGGCCCTCGCGGTTCGGAAAGGCAATGTCGGCATACGTGCTCGGCTGGCCCATCAGGCAGAGGGCGAATTCATCTTCCTGCGGGCGTTCCCACCCAGCGGCCATGTTGTCCATCGGCCGTTTCTGCGGCATCAGGAAGCCGAGGTGATCCTTGAAGAACTTCTCGCTGAGCAAGATGTGATTCGGCATGAAGCAGGCGAACGTATCCGGGAAGGCGTGCCGGTCGTCGAGGATGAGCAGTTCGTGCAAGAGCGTGGTGCCGGTGCGCCAGTGGCCGAGGACGAACAGCGGCGGGTGGTCGATGGGCGTCGCGGCGATGCGTCGGCCGTAGAGGCCGCCGTGCAGCCACCGCAGGCCGGTGTGCGTGAAGCTGACGCCGCCAACGATGCCCGCGATGTACCAGTACGGCAACTGCACGGCCGCGCGATTGCGGAGCAGGATGCGGAGCCACGCGAACAGGTCGGCCCCTTCCCACAGTCGCGGGGCCCACTCTCGAGGTTTCGGCAACACGTCGGCAGCACGCGGGGGTGCGGGGGTCATGAGGCAACGTCCGTGTCGATCCGGGAACGGTCAGTCAATCGAAACGGAAGGGCAACGGCAACCCTGCGAGTACCGGCTCGTCGGTCTTGGCGAGCCGAACTCCGTCAGGAGTCGGGTGAATCCCTTCCCGCCGCGATTCACCCGGCAGCTTACGCCGCTCGGCTCTCCTAGCGGGCCTTCGCCGGGATGGTCATCACCACCTTGCCGCCGGTGGTGATCGTGCAAATCTGATCGAAGCCGAAGGCCAGCATCACCTTCTTGAGTTCCTCCGCCTCTTGTTGCGTGCCGGCCGGCAGCAGGGGGCGGCTGTTCGCGTCCGTCACCCACCACCCGCCACGGGCTTCGAGCACGCGTAGGCCCGATGGGTCGAAACGATGGCCGAGCGTGTGCAGGGGCAGGTTCCGTGGAGCCTGGCCGGTGGCGAGGAAGAACGTCACGCCGGCCGTGCCGAACTTGCAATACTCGGTCAGTCGCGATTCGCGGACGATGCGGAGGGCGTCGCGGGCGGCGAAGTCGTCATTGCCGAACTTGCCGAGCACTTCCTGGCCGCACACCAACAGAATCTCGCGGCCCTCGGTGCGGAGTTCGACCTTCCGCGAGTCGATCTTCGTCATCTCGCCGACGTACATGATTTCCAACGGGTTGATGACCTTCTGCTCGCCCAATCGCCCGTACTGCGGCAGCGGGATGCCGACGCGGGTCATCGAATCGACCTGATGGCGGTACAAGATCGCCGGCGGCACCTTCGCCTGCGGCACGATCCCGTCGGCGGCGCTCGTGAAGAACGTCATCACCGCTTCCCTGCGGCCGACGGTGCCGATGCGGTTGAAGCCGTACTTCTTCGTGACGGCCAGTGCCTGCTCGGCATCGAGTTGGCTCGCGCCGAAGTTCAGGAACAAGTTGCCATCATCGCGGAGGCACCACATGCCACGAACCCGCTCGACGCGGAGCGTCTTCGCGTCCATCGCCGTCATCGTGCGGGCGAACCCGGCCACCTGCGGCGCGGTCAGCTTTTGGTCGTTGTCGAGCGTCAGCCCATACTCGACGACCGTGCGGCCGGTGCCGATCTTCGCCCACTGTTGCGGGTACAGTTCGCGGAGCGTGCGGGCCACATCGTTCGCGTCGTCGGAGTTGTCGCCGAAGCTGCGGAACGGCTTGTCGTTCACCCACACCTGCCACGCCCCGGCCAACCGCTTCACGCCGATGGTCTTCGGGTCGAATATCTCCAGGCTCTCGGTCTGCGGCAGCTTCGCCGTGACGGTTTGCGGGAGTTCGCGTGGGGTGGCGGGTTCGTTCGGATAGATCATCCGCCCGCGGGGTTCGGCCGGCGGCGGGATGGGCAGGGGTGACTGGGCAATCGCCGACGGTAAGGTAGCGAAGGTCGCGAAGGTGGCGAAGGTGGCGAAGCGTCGGCCGAGCATCAGGAACCTCCGAGAGTCGGGCATCGTGAATCATCGGCATCGCCGCGGAAAGAATGAACCCCGTTTAGCGGCGTCGCAGATCGGATATAGCCGCCGGCTTGCCGGCGGGTTTTCAAGCCTGAAATCCCGCCGACAAGCCGGCGGCTATATAAAACGCCCCCATCCCGCCGGAGATCACGTCATGCGCTTCGTCCTCCTCGCGTTTCTCCCCGTCCTGCTCGCGGCCGAGCCATCGACGCCGTTCCTCGACTTCGTCAAACAACAGGCGAAGACCCTGCGTGCAAACGACAAAGCGCCCGCGACGCTCGCCGAGTGGGAGATGCAGCGCACCGAGCTTCGCGCGAAGCTCACGGCCGCGTGGGGCGGCTTCCCGGAGACGCCGTGCGACCTGGCCGTGCAGAAGCACGGCGAACTGAAGCGCGACGGCTACACCGTGGAGAAGATCACCTTCCAGACGCGGCCGGGCGTGCGGATGACGGCGAACGCCTACGTGCCGGCGAAGGCGGGGAAGCTGCCGGCCCTGCTCATGGTTCACGGCCACTGGAAGGGGGCGAAGCAGGACCCGGTCGTGCAATCGCGCTGCATCGGGGCGGCGAAGCTCGGCTTCTTCGTGCTGTGCGTGGACGCCTTGGGGGCTGGCGAGCGCGGCATCGGCAAAGCCCTCGGCGAGTACCACGGCGAGATGACCGCCGCCACGCTGTTGCCGGTCGGCCTGCCGCTGTCGGGGTTGCAGGTGTACGAGAACATGCGGGCCGTCGATTACCTCGAAACGCGCCCCGAAGTGGACAAGGACAAAA
>JBBQCQ010000561.1:0-3397 GCA_038318835.1 Gemmatales bacterium
GTTAAGCCGATTGCGTGCGGATGCGGGGTCGCGTGAGTTTCGCGATCCGTTCTCGTTGCATCTGTCACTCGCTACCCCGACGCCACCGGCAGCGGCAACTTCGCACCCGATAACTTCGCGCGCACCACCTCCAACCCGTACTCGATAAAACGCTGCCCGTTCTTCATCCCCGTCCCCACCACGCTCTTCAATCGCGCAAACGCCGCCGCACTCCAACCCGCCCGATGCACCCCGCCATCGTTGCGAGCCGCCGCCAAACTCCGAATGTCACGCTCACAACCGTTGTTGTCCGCCGGCACGCGCGCATCATCCAAGAACGTGAACAACTCGTCGCAGTTCCCGCGGTGCCACCCGTCGCGGCGGTCAAAACGGAACCCGCTGTGCCGGTCGCGGGGCCGACTCCGTCGCCGTTGAACTTCAACCGCCCGAAGCCGCCGTCCGAAGCACCCAAGCCGTCCGAAGAACCGAAGCCGGCCGCCCCAACGCCGTCGCCGCTGAAGTTCCGCCGCTAACGACCCGCTCAAACCTTCGACACACGGCCGGGATAACCCCGGCCGTGTTGTTTATTGGGCGAAGCCCAGGAGACGACCGTCCCGAGGGTTTATTACCCAGGGACGGTCGTCCCGGGGTTTCGCCCAAAAACCATTTCCTCGGACGCAAGCCCCCGTCTACAATCAACGCACCCCGTCGGAGGCGTTCGCCATGCGTCGATTCCTTCTCGCCACGACTCTCGCCCTGGCCGCCGTCGCGCCGGCTTCGGCCTGCCTGAACGACGCCACCCTGAGGGGCAGCGAGCGCGAGTTCCGCTCGCAGTATCAGAGTGCCCCGCCCGCCCCGGCGGCAACGCCGGACACGTCGAGTTACGAACGCACGATCCTGTTCCGCGGACTGGGCGGAACGATTTTGATCGTCGGCGCGATGGCGTTACTATGGCGTCGTTCCTCGACCGCGTGAGCCGCGTATGCGCATCGGTTGTTTCCTCATCGCTCTGCTGTTCGGCAGTTGTGCCGGTGTGGGCGGTGCCGCCCTGAGCCACATCCAACTGCCGCCGGGTTTCCAGACCGCGTCCGGCCCCATGCCGCACTTCGCGCCAAAGTACAAAGGCGGCGTGTCGCTGCGGTACGCGATGGTTCACGACGTGATCCACGAACGCTTCCCCGTTCACGGCCCGGCCTACTACCGCGAGCGCGACCGGCAGGCCCGCGAGCGATTGAAGGTACTTCCTGCCGATTCGCAAGAAGCCTTCGATCTCACGGACGACTTGGCCGTCGGCCTCGACCGCCTCGGCCGGCCTGCCGACGGTGTGCCGCTCCTTCGCGAAAAACTCGCCCGGCATGAGGAGAAGGGGCTTGGCGGTCGTTTTGTGTACACGACCTACGCGAACCTCGGCACCTTGCTCATTCACGCGAACCTAAAGGCCGCCCTGACCGGCAACGCGACCGCCAAGGTGCAGGCGGCGGAAGGGCTAGAGTTCGTCCTCAGGTCCATCGCTGTAAACCCGGAAGCCCACTTCGGCCGCGAGGAGTGGCAGTTGCACATCGCCGGGTACCTTCTGGCGTGCGGCGACAATCCGGCCCTGCTGATGGGGTTCGATTGCGTGGGCAACCGGCTGAGCGGTGACCCGAGCGGGTGGCACGCGGTTTCGAACGACCACGCCTGGGGGTTCGGAGACTACGATCGCGACTTCGCCCCCGACGGCACGCTCCGGACGCAGGATCGCCGAACGGAAATCCGCCGTTACATCACGACGGTCGGGGCTGGGAAAGACTGGCCCAAGACGCTCTCGTTGCAGCAACCCGTGCCCTTTGACGAGCCGTGCCTCGGCATCATCGGTATGTGGCGGCAAGGTGGCGGAGCGAATCCGTACTTCGCCCTCGCACTCGGCGAGATCATGGCCCGCGTCGGCCAGCGATACATCGCGTGGACGGCCTACGAACGGGCGAGCAAGCTGGCCGACAAGTACGGGTGGAAACCGGAACACGCGACCTTCCTTCGCGAGCACAGTCGCCGCCGGCAACAGGAGATCGAAGACAAGATACCGGCCGATGAGGTACCGAAATTACGTCCACGGTTCGAGGCGGAGTTGGCGCACGGGCAGCAGTTCCATCGCGAGTATCAGGAGTTCGAGGCAAAGAAAATCGCGGCGGGTGTGGACCTGCGGGACGAACACTTCTTCGACGAGTTCTACAAGGACCGCGAACCGATCGCCACGCCGGTCGGCGAGTCCGAGTGGTACGCCCGCGTGGACCGCGACGTGGTCGGCTCGCTGCAATTTCGGACGAAGGCATCCTTCGCCCTCCTGTGCGGCGGCATTGTGGCGTTCGCGGTCGTGGCCTTCGGCCGGGTGATGGGATGGCTGCGGCCGCGGGCAAAGGGTTCGGTTCTGCAACCGCGGCACAGCGACCCACCGCCCCCGTGGCACGGCGGCCCCCCGCCGCCGGACGCGAGGCTGTAGCGCGTCACACCCGTCGTGGCGGCTGGTCGTTGAGGTGTTCGACCCCAACGGGGTCGTTCTCTCAGCCCAGGGTTGAGGAGCGAAGCGACGACACCCTGGGTTCCGGTTCCCGACCCGCCGACCCCAGCGGGGTCGTTCATTCCGAGGCACCCGCGAGCGAACCACCCCGTTGGGATCGGAAGCCTAAGTTAAGCGATCTCCACGCCCGCTTCGCCGGCGGTCACTTCGCCGATCGGCCACGCCTCGACGCCGGCCGCCTTCAGTTGGTTGCGGATGCTGTCGGCGAAACTCGGCGACACGATCATCACGAAGCCGATGCCCATGTTGAACACGCGCTCCATCTCGGCTTGCTCGATGTTGCCGAGCTTCTGAAGCCACGCGAACAGCGGCTGCGGCGTCCAGCTTCCGCGATGAAGCTTCACTCGCCGACCCGGCGGCAAGATGCGGCCGATGTTGTCCGGCAGGCCGCCGCCGGTGATGTTCGCGAGGCCGTGGATGACGCCCTTCTTCTTCACCGGGTAGTGCTCCAACACCTTCCGCACCGGCCGCACATACAGCCGCGTCGGCGTCAGCAGGGCGTCGCCAACAGTCGTGCCGAGGTCCGGCACGTGGGCGTCCACGGTCAGCTTCGCCGCGTCGAACACGGCCTTCCGCACGAGGCTGTAGCCGTTGGAATGCACGCCGCTGGACGCGAGGCCGATCACCGCGTCGCCGACTTCGATGCGGCTGCCGTCGATGATGCCGGCATGTTCGACGACGCCGGTGCAGAAGCCGGCCATGTCGAACTCGCCCGGTCGGTAGAAGTCCGGCAGGATCGCCGTCTCGCCGCCGACGAGGGCGCAGTCGGACTCGATGCACCCGTCGGCAACGCCCTTCACCAGTTGCACCGTGCGCTCCGGGTTGTCCGTGTCCATCGCGAGGTAGTCGAGGAACATGAGCGGC
>JBBQCQ010000562.1:0-3383 GCA_038318835.1 Gemmatales bacterium
GTCAGCGTTGTCGATGGCGTGGCCGTCGTCGGCGGGCCGGTCGCGTCGCACGAGGAGTCGGCCCGCATTCGCCAACTGCTCCAAGTGGTGCCGGGGCTGAGCGACGCAAAAGTCTCGGCGTGGGTGCCCGCCATCGACGACCCGCTGAAGCAGAAGATCGCCGAGCGATTGAAAGTGCGCGAGACGCCGGTCGCCCAATCGGCCCGTCTGGCCGGAACCGACCCACGTCCGAGCGGGCGGGTAGTCGTGCAGCGGTACACGCCGACCGCCCCGGACCTACCGCCGATTCCGCTGTTGCTCGACCCGACCACGCAGCAGCAAACGCTGCTGCCGGCGCGGATCGATTCGGCATACTCGCCGATCCCCGCACCACCACCGCCACCGCCGGACGGCCCACCGCAGTACCCGACGATTCCGTCGCCAGCCGTGCCGGTGTCGCCGAAGCAAGACGTGGCGGCTGCCATCGACGTGGCGAAGGGCGAAGAGGAGAAATTCGCCGGCCTGAGCGTGCGGGTGCAATCCGGGACGGTGACGATCGACGGGGCCGTGACCGACCCCGAGGACGCCTGGGGTTTCGCCGCCGTGGTGCGGAAAGTGCCCGGCGTTGATCGCGTGGTGCTGGGCCAGATATCGATGCGATAACAGGTGTAGTGCCGGCAAAGTTTCGCCGACCGGCAAAAACCGCAACTTCTCGCTAGTCCCCGGCCCCGGACCGTTCTAGGATCAATCGAACGGAATCCGGGGCCGGTTCATGCGCATCCTCCTCATCTCCGACATCCACGGCAACTGGCCCGCACTGGCCGCGCTGAACGAGCCGCACGACATCTGCCTGTGCATGGGCGACCTCGTCGAGTATGGCCCGGAACCCGGCAAGGTCATCGACTGGTGCCGCCGGAACGCTGCGTATTGCGTTCGTGGCAACCACGACCACGGCACGGCCCAGAACGTGGACGTATCCGGCGTCGGCGGCTTCCGCTTCCTGACGATGGCCACCCGCCAGCCGACCATGCACATGCTCGGCACCGCCGACCGCCGGTATCTGGCCGACCTGCCGACGATGAGTTTGTTCACGCTGGAGAAAAAGCGGTTCTTGATGGTTCACGCTACCCACCGCGACCCGATGGACGAGTACGTGATGGCCGACGCCACCCAGTGGGCCAACCGCGTGGCGGGGTGGAACGTCGATTACGTCTGTGTCGGGCATACGCACTTCCAGTTCGCGCTCGACGTGGTCGGCACGAAGGTCATCAACCCCGGCAGCCTCGGCCTCCAGCGGGACGGCAATCCGGTGGCCCGGTACGCGATCCTGGAGAACGGCCAGGTCGAACTGAAGCAAATGGAGTACGACACCGCAGCCGCCGTCGCCGCCGTCCACGATAGCCCGTTCGATGAGCGGGCGAAGGTAATGCTCGCCGACATCTTCCGGGACGGCCGGTATCAAAGCCCCATCCCCGGCATGAACGGCATCCACGCCTCCGTGCCGCACCGTTTGGGAGCCTAAAACCGCTACGCGTCATCCGCGTGCCAGTTTTGAGTCTTCATTCCTGACTGCACTTCACGCCGCCGCTCCCCAAGTTTACAATTCGGGGATTATCCCGAAGACGAGGGCTTCATGCGATTCACCAAGATGCACGGCATCGGCAACGATTACGTGTACGTCAACACCTTCCTCGAAAAGCTCCCCGCCGAGCCGGCCCTCGTCAGTCAGGCCGTTAGCCACCGCCACTTCGGCATCGGCTCCGACGGGCTCATCCTGATCGGCCCGAGCGAAGTCGCCGACGCCCGCATGCGCATGTTCAACGCCGACGGGTCCGAATCAGAAATGTGCGGCAACGGCCTGCGGTGCGTGGCGAAGTATGTCCACGATCACAACATCGCGAAGAAGTCCAAGCTGAAAATCGAGACCGGCCGCGGCGTGCTCAGCGTCGATCTCGAAGTCGTGAACGGGAAGGCTCACAAGATTCGGGTGAACATGGGCGAGCCGATTTTGGAGGCCGCGAAGATTCCGACGACGCTACCCGGCGACCCGCCGGTGAACGCAGTGCTGACCGTCGGCGACCGCACCTTCGAGGCGACGGGCGTGTCGATGGGCAACCCGCACGCGACTGTCTACGTCGGCGACGAGTTCTTCGCGATGGCCCCCCGCAATCTGGTCGCTGAGTACGGGCCGCTCATCGAGAACCATTCGGCTTTCCCTCGACGGGTGAACGTCCACTTCGTGAAGGTGCAGTCGGCGGGCGAAGTGACGATGCGCACGTGGGAGCGAGGCAGCGGCATCACGCTCGCCTGCGGCACCGGGGCGTGTGCCGTGTGCGTGGCCGGCGTGCTGACGGGCCGCACCGACCGCAAACTGCTGGCCCACCTGCCCGGCGGCGATCTGGAGTTGGAGTGGTCGGCCACCGACAACAACGTGTACATGACCGGTCCCGCAACGGAAGTCTTCAGCGGCGAGTGGTCGGCGTAACAAAGTAGTAGGCACACGCCGTGTGCCGTTTGCTACACGCAACCGGAACCTGCATGAAGTCGCTGCGACATCCGGCAGACGGCACACGGAGTGTGCCTACTACTATGAGGCACGGACGCCATGAAGATTCGCAATCCGAAGATCGTCGCCGCGGTTGGGTGGTTGGCTGCCCAGACCGCGTGTGCGGTCGTGAAGACGCTGCACTTCGACTGCCGCTGCCTCGGCCCCGATGTGGGTTACGGTCGGCCGACGCACCCCGACCGCCTTGTCTTCTCGATCTGGCACGAGAAACTCTTGCTGCCGACGGTGAAGTTCGGCGGGCCGGACCTGGCGGTGCTGATTAGTCAGCACGCCGACGGGCAACTCCTCGGCGGCTTGATTCGCAAGATGGGCATGGGCCTCGTCTGCGGTTCGACCAACCGTGGCGGCGTCGAGGCCGTGCGGCAGATCGTCCGCGACGACTTCCCGTACCGGCACCTCGCCATCACGCCCGACGGCCCCCGCGGCCCGCGGCGGGTGGTGCAGGCGGGCATCGTGTACGTCGCGTCGCGCACTGGCATGAAGGTGACGCCGATGGGGGTGGGATACAATCGCCCGTGGCAAACGAAAAGCTGGGACCGCTTCGCGATTCCCCGGCCGACCTCGCGGGCATGTATCGTCTACGGCGAGCCGATCAGCCTTCCACCAAAGCTGCGGGCGGACGAACTGGAACCGTACCGCCTGCGCGTGCAGCTTGAGATGGATCGCCTGAACGCGATGGCCGAACGCTGGGCCGAGACGGGCCGACTGATGGTGACGAAGCCGGAAGTGATGCCGCTGAAACTGGCGTCTTGAAGGCGAGCGGCCCTGCGGAGTGTTCAGCATCTTGTTGGGCTCTATTCCGAGCAACGTCGTCATAGTGCTCGCGTCGTGCGCATGC
>JBBQCQ010000563.1:0-3374 GCA_038318835.1 Gemmatales bacterium
AGGGCTTGCACTTCCTCGTCATGGAGTTCGTTGACGGCGTCAATCTGCAAGACATCGTGAAGCGGGGCGGCCTGCTCGATCCGGTGCGGGCATGTCACTACATCTACGGTTCGGCGATGGGCCTCCAGTACGCCAGCCAGATGGGCATCATCCACCGCGACATCAAGCCGGGCAACATCCTCGTCGATCGTACCGGCGTGGTCAAAATTCTCGACATGGGCCTCGCGCGGTTCTTCCACGATGAGGACGACTCGCTCACCAAGAAGTACGACGAGAACGTCCTCGGCACGGCCGACTACCTCGCCCCGGAACAGGCCGTGGACAGCCACTCGGTCACGATCCGGGCCGACCTGTACTCGCTCGGCGGCACATTCTACTACCTACTCACCGGCATGCCGCCCTTCCCCGAAGGCTCGGTCGCCCAGAAGTTGCTCTGGCACCAGACCCGCGACCCGAAGTCGATCGGGCAGATTCGGCCCGAGGTTCCGGCCGAGATCATCCGGGTCGTCGAAAAACTAATGATGAAGGACCCGGCCGACCGCTACCAGACTCCGACGGAAGTGATGGCGGCCTTGCAGGACTTCGTCCAGGTGCCGATCTCCCCGCCGACCGAGAAGGAACTGCCGTACCTATCGCCGGCCGCGATGGGCAACATGGCCGTGGCCAACGCGAACCGCGGCATGACCACGGCCCCGCTCGCGGGCGGCGGGCCGATGGGCGTGGCGTCGCAATCGACCTCCGAGTTTCGCTCGCCTTTCGCCCGCAGTTCGTCCGGCACGGGGTCGTCGCGGGACAAACTCGTTAGCACGCCCTCGCCGAGCGGGCCGGTGACTACAGCCGTGGAAGCCTCGGGGGACGTGTGGGACAGTTTGGCCGAGGACACAGCCCCCCGCGAGGGGTCGGTCACACTCCGCACACCGAAGGAGCGGAGCGCGAAGAAGTTGCCCGTGACCTCGAACCTCGCCCCCGGCATCCCACGCCGCAACAAATACCTCTGGGCCAGCATCGTGGCCGGTGTCGTGGCTGCTCTCGGCATTGGCTACGCCACGTACGGTTTTCTGAACCCGACCCCCGTCGTGGCCCCGAGTACGCAACTCGATTTCCGTCGGGTATATGTCACCCAGGGTCAGGGGCCGGACAATGCCCCCACCTTTAAGTCCGTCCGCGAAGCCCTACTCGCGATCAACAAGCGATCCGAATTCGACGAGGCCAACCGCAAGGGCGGCGACGGCTCGACGATCGTGCTGATGGACGAGACGCACGCCGAATCCATCTTCGTCGGCGGGACGGGAAAGTTGAAAGACCTGACGATTCAATCGGAGAACCCGGCCAAGCCCGTCCGATGGACCACGAAGGCGGGCAGCAACTCGAAGAGCGTGCTCGACGTGCGTCGTTCGCATGGGTTGGTCGTCCGGGGGATCGTCTTCGACGCCGAAAACGCGGTCGACTTCGGCCTCATCATCAGCGGCCCGCAGTCGGGTGTACGCTTCGAGGACGTGATCGTCCGCGGGGCCAAGCGGGCGGGCGTGCGGTTCGAGAACGCGGTCGGCGAGGCCGGCAAGCCGATCACCCTCACCCGTGTGCGAGTGCAACTAGCGGCCGACGGCGATGGCGGCATTCAGTTCGCCGCGCCGGAGAGGAATCTCGGAGCCAGCACGAACGTGAACGCCGGCATCACGATCACGAACTGCCGGATCGAAGGCCCCGGCAATGCGGGGGTGATCGTCGATACGCCGGTGCGGGATGTCGAGATCAGCCGCACCCGCTTCTACAATCTGGCCGAGGGTATCGCGGTTCGCCAACCGTTCGCCGCCGACGCGGCCTTCAAATTGTCCGTCACGAACAACACATTCCACACGATGCGGGAAGGAGCGTTTGTGGCCGCTGCCCACGACTTGCCCGCCGCCGCCGATGTGACCTTCTCGCGGAACTACTTCGCCGAGGTGAAGGGGAACGGAGCCGCGACGGTGAAGAACATGGGGGCGTTGTCGAAGTTCAAGGCCGCCGACAATGTTCGCGATAAGAACTCGGCCGACGGTAATCTCACCACGAAGCCGGCCGTGGCCGAGAACGAAACACTGCCGCCGCCCAAACCGGACGACGACGCGACGTTCCTCCGCTACCCGAAGTCGTCGCCGCTCGCGACGTGGGGGCCGAACAAAATCGCCGTCGGCGTCCCACCCGAGTAGTCAGCGCACCTTGCTGAAGCCAGCCACCGTGATGGCGAAGCCGAGGTCGGCGGTGCCGACCTCGGCCGTCACCTTCCGCCGCACGTTCAGCGTCCAGACGCCCGACCCGCGATCGATCAGTTTTGGCTCTTTCGCCTTGTCCGCATTCGGGTACAGGAGCATCACACCGGGGTGTTCACCACCGGTCGACGCGAAGCTGAGTTTGTACAGCGTCTTCGGTTCGATCTCGTCGGCCTTCGTGTCCTTGTCGGCGGGGCATAGCAGAGCAAATTCCGTGTGCGGGGCGGTATCCTTGTGGTCGCCGTTTTCGGGCTGGAATGCCAGTCGCAGGGTGTACACGCCGGCCGCGATCTCCTGTTTGCGGTAGTCGGTGAAGGCAGTCGGGAAGCGGACGGCCGCAACGATACTCGTCTCGACCAGTTCGTGATATGTCAGGCCGTTCTTGACCTGATCGGCGGTGCCCTTCCCCGGTATCTCGGTGCGGAACCACACCTCGGCAACCGTACCGCCCGCTGCGTCCCTCACCACCTCGCATTCCTTCGCGAACAGCTCACGGACGGCGGCGCTCAGTTCCGGCGGCGGGTCGGTCGCCTCGCGTTTCACCGAGAACTTGTCTGCGGCCGGCAGCACCGCCGACGCGATGCAACAGCACGCAAGTGCGAGAATCGCTTTCATACCGACTCCTGCTCGTCCAGAAGGAATTGTGGGCGGTGGTCCGACGCGAGCAGAAGCTCACGGGCGAAATCGACAAAATCACACCCACGGAGGTCGATCGTACACCCGGTCCGCAAATGCGGCCAATCCGTGAGAACAACCGCGGCCAATTCCTCGATCGTGTTTCGCGACAGATTGAGTTCGCGCAACTGTCGCAGGTGCGGCGATGCGACGACCGCCTCTGCCCACTCGGCGCCGTCCTCGCCGATCTCGTTATGAGACACGTCGAGGACTTCGAGGTGCTGGGAGTTCTGCGATTCGACGAGCGCGATCAAGCCGTCGTCACCAATGAAGTGATCGGCCAGGTTGATTAGCCGTAGTTGGGTCAGCGAGGCCGACCGGGCGAAGGCGGCCACGCCGGCCTCGTGAATGCAATCTTCGTACTGGATTCCGTCGGACCGCAGCACCAATTCGCGGAGCGAACCCAGGGCGGGGGCGGATGCGACGACTGCGAGGCCGTCGTCCGAGTAC
>JBBQCQ010000564.1:0-3368 GCA_038318835.1 Gemmatales bacterium
TTGCGGTGGCGACGGGAATGCGTCCACGGGCCGCCAGGTAAAACAGTTGATCAGGCTGACGTTCCGGGTTCCCTCTTCGACAATCACCTTCTCGCACAGAAATACTCCGCGCGCGATGGGTAGTTCGGCCATTCCCGACTGACTCCCTTAACGGCACAGTAGTAGTCTACCCGCTCCTTCGCACCTGTTCCAACTCCTCCTCGGCCGCGTTCAGCCAGCGTCGGGCCGACGCCTCGCTAGGGACGTTCGCAATCAGCACCGCGACCATGATGCCCGCAATCGCGAGCAGCGCATAGTCGCCGGTGACGAGGAACAACACCAATGAAAGTATTGCCGGGCCTTCGAGCAACCCGGCCCGTATGAGGTTTCCGCCTTGCCACCCGGTCAGGAGCGCGGATCGCGTTGCCGGAGCGTCCTGAGCGGGTTGTCCGGCGACGTGCCGAACAATCTGGCGGCGGGTTGCGTTGGGTAGTAAGGTCCCGGCGGCAAGAGAACCGGACGCCACGACCCCCACGACCAGCGTCAAGATCGGGAAGCCGGCGACTTGCGGTGGGTCCGGCATGATTCCCTTCCCCTCCCTCGCGGCGAAGTGTATCACCATCATCATCGTCCCGAACACGCACACCCCCGCGATCAGGGCGAGAAAAATCAATCGCTGGAGCCGCACGACCTTCTGCAAAAACGTCTCGTGGTCGGTCGGTTCCATGCCTGCTCTCCGTGGGGGTGGCCCAATCTTCGCCTACCCCTCCATTCGGTGCAAGCCCTCCGGCATTTCCTCGGTAAGATTACCCGTACCCTGGGGACTCGTCGTCATGATGCTGAAGATGGCCAAGCGGATGCTGTTCGAGGCCGACAAGCGGCTGCTCTGGAAACTCGCCTGGAACATGGGCGTGAAAGGCGGGCTGTCGGTGCTGCGGCACAAGTCGCGGCTGAAACGCGGGCAGGTGTTCCCGCCGTTCCTGTATGTGAGCATCATTAACAGTTGCAACCTCCGCTGCCAGGGGTGCTGGGTGGACGTGGCCAGCAAGCAGCAGACCATCGACCCGCCCGCCTTCCGCAAGCTCGTCCGCGAAGCCAAGCAGATGGGTAACAACTTCTTCGGCATCGTCGGCGGCGAGCCGTTCATGCACCCGCACCTGCTCGACATGCTCGCCGAGTTCCCTGAGTGCTACTTCCAAATCTTTACCAACGGGCACTTCATCACCGACGAGCGGGCGAGGCGGATGCGCGACCTCGGCAACGTCACGCCGCTGATTAGCGTCGAGGGCAGCGAGATCATCTCCGATGAGCGCCGCGGCCGGGCCGGCGTGCTCTCAAAGACGCTGCAAGGCGTGCAGAACTGCGTGAACAACAAGGTCTTCACCGGCGTCTGCACCAGCCTGTGCCGGACGAACATCGACGACCTCTTGACCGAGAAGTGGGTCGATCGGCTGATCGAGATGGGCGTGATGTACACTTGGTTCCACGTCTATCGGCCGATGGGGCCGAACCCGAACCCGGAGTTGTGCCTGACTCCCGAGCAGGCGAAACGTGCCCGGCAGTTCGTGGTCGAGATGCGAGCGAAAAAACCGATCGTGATCGTCGATGCTTATTACGACGGCGAAGGCCAGGCTCTGTGCCCGGCGGTGACGGGTATCAGCCACCACATCAACCCGTGGGGCGACATCGAGCCGTGCCCCATCGTGCAGTTCTCGAAGGAGTCGATCCATGCCACGAAGGCCGACGGCCGCACCCTGCGCGAGAAGTTTTTGAACAGCGCGTACCTGAAGGACTTCCGCGAGACGGCCGCCGAAGCCACCCGCGGGTGCATCGTGCTGGAACGGCCGGACCTGCTAAAGGCCGTCGTCGAGCGACATTCCGCGACGGACGTAACCGCCCGCAAGACGGCGATGGCTGAGCTGAGTGCGCTCTCGCCGCGGAACTCGCAGCACACCCCCGGCAACGAAGTGCCGGAGAAGAACCCCCTGTACCGCCTCGCGAAGCGCATCTTCTTCAACGACTTCGGGGCGTACCCGACTGGGAAGTGAAAAGGGCGGCCGAGATCGGCCACCCGTCGGCGTCAATCTCGGTCCCGGCGCCGATCTTCGCCCCGGTTCCGTGGGCGGTCATCATCTTCATCGTCTTCGTCCCGCCGGCGGCGGGGGCGGTCGTCGTCCCCTTCGTCGTCGTACTCCTCGTAACGTCGGCCGTCCCGGCGGTCATCGTCGTCCCGGTTCCGGCCCCGTCGGCCGAGCGGGTCGCGGCCGTACTGGTTCGTGCCCCGATCCCCTTCCCGGATCATGAACAGCAGCAGGATGATCGCGCCAATCAAGGGAATGAACGCGATCAAGATCATCCACCCGCTTTTCCCGATGTCTTGCAACCGGCGGACGGTAACGGCGATACCGGGAATCAGCGTCCCGAGGGCGTACAGAGTTTGCAGGGGGCTGATGCCGCCGGTGGCTTTCACCAGACCGGCCGCGTTGTCCACGACTGCCAGGGCGATGCTAATGAGGGTCGTGATTAGGGCGTACATCCAATATTCTTTGCGACGGGCACGGCCAGAGAAATCGGCGTACTTCTTCAAAACCGCGACGTACCACTCCATTGAAGTCCTCGGAACAGGGATGGGAATTTCGGCCGACATCAGGAACGCGGGCTGATTTTGGCCGCGTTGCGGTTGGCTGTCAAGCACCTCTTTTGGGTCGGGAAGTGTCCCATTCCTCGCCGGTTCCCCTGGGTGGAATTCCCTCGGATCGGTGGGTCATTTCCGCCGACACACCCTATCTCCTGCGATTCGGCCTTCAATTTCCGCACCCGTCATGAAGCGAAACCCCTCGTGTTAGCACCCCGAATCGCCGGGGTGTCTCCCTCTCGGACGCCGCCAGGCCGTTTGTCGATTATTCGCATTCCCGCGGTCGCCACGAATTTGACACCTCTCCCGATTGGGCTATGGTTCTGGCGTACAGGACGCGAGTTCAAGCGGGTGCGTCATCCCGGACGGGCAACCCGCCAACTCGGTCCCGACACAGTTTTCCGAGGAGTGCCATGTTGGCGAAAGTCGCGCGGCACGTCACCGCGTTCTTGAAGAAGGAGGACGGTCCAACCGCCGTCGAGTACGCCGTGATGTTGGCCCTGATCATTGTGGTCTGCATCGCGGCCGTGACGGCTCTGGGCAGTTCGGCCTCAGGCGTGTTTGCTAACGCCCAACTCAACACAGCCGCTGGCGTGAATACCGCCGCGTCGTGACGAGATGTGACGTGACACGACCGCCGCACCCGGTCCGCAATCCCGCAGGTGGTGCGAAACCCGATTCATTACCTTATTTTCACCAAGGCTTCACATGAAGAGCATCGCACAAAAGTTCGTCACCTTCCTCAAGAAGGAAG
>JBBQCQ010000565.1:0-3365 GCA_038318835.1 Gemmatales bacterium
ACCTACCGGCCGTGACGGCCGAGCAGTTGGCCGAGGCGACGTTGACGCAGGATGCCTCGGTGGAAGCGAAGAAAGACGCGGAGACGGAGAAGGGGCACGCTGCCGAGCGCGTGACGTTCGCGAAACAGTGGGCGAAGCACGAGGAGGCGCGGAAGCAGTTGGCCGCGAAGGTCGCCGAGGCCGACGCGCGAGCCGCCGACGCGGAACGGATTCAGCACGATCACGCCCGGCTCGACGAACTGAGTCGCGTGCTGCCGACGCTGAAGCGACTGGTGCCGACCCGCGACACGCTGGCCGCGACGGAGTCCGAAGGGGACGCGGTCCGCACGCAGCACGCCGAGGCGGCCGAGCAGTTGGCGACGTTGACGGCCCGGCTGGAAGCGCTGCGGTTGGCCATCGCCACCCACCGCGACGCGGCGTCGGCCCACGCCCAGGAGGCGAACCGACTGCGGAGCGAGATCGCCGACCGCACCAAGTTCCTGACGGCGGCCGAAGCGGTGGCCGAACTCGATGCCCAGGTGAAGGCGTTCGACCCGACGCTCGACCGACAGGCGGCCGACGCGGCCGCGAAGCTCGGCGACGCGACCGTTGCGGGGCAGACGGCCCGCGACGCGAAGACGCGGTTGAGCACGCTGCTGAAGCAGGCGAAGGACGACCAGACGCGGATCGCAAACGTCGAGGCCGGCGTGCCGTGTGCCCGGTGCGGGCAGGTGGTGACGGCCGACCACGCCGAGAAGGAGCGGGCCGAAGTCGCCGACACGATCCGCCGCCTGACGACCGAACTCGCCGGGGTGACGACGCAACTGGAGACGGCCGAGGCCGGGGTGACGGTCGCGAAGAAGTTGCAGGACCAATTGACCGGCGTAATCCAGCTACGGGACCAGTCGCGACAGCGACTGGCCGATCAGCGGAAGACGCTCGAATCGCTCGGTGGCACGACGGACCCGGCCCACCTTCGCCAGGAACTCGCGGCTTTCACGACGGCCGCCAACAAGAGCGAACAGGCCCGCGTCAGGGACCGTGTCGAGCAGGATCGTCACGAGGCCGAACTGAAACGCGAAGAGCCGACATTCAAGCCGAAGGAGAAGGAAGTACGGGAGGCGGCCGCCTGGCTTCAGAAGCTCGACACGAAACTGGCCGCCGACACCGCCACCTGTGCCGCCCTCGCGACCGCCCTGCCGGCCGAATGGGCGGTGACGACCGCAGTCGAGCTTCAACAGCACGTGCGCGAACAACAGCGACTCGCCGCGTCCGGCGTGGCCGAGCAGTTCCGCCTGTGGCAGCAAGACGCCACCCGCCGCGACGAGTGGGCGGGGCAACTTCGCGAACTCGCGGCGCAGATCGCCGCCATCCCGGAGGCGGCCCGCGTTCCCGTGACCGAGGCCGAGCGATTCCAGAAGGCCATCGCCGACGCCGTGAAGTTGGCCGACACCGCCTTCGGCGTGGCCCGCGACGCCCTCGCCGATCTCACGCGGCAGGCGGCCGCGATAGCGACGTTGACCGAACAGATCGCGGCAGCCGAGAAGGAGGCCCGCATCCACAAACGGCTCGACGAGCTACTGGGCAAGAAGAACCTGCAACGCGAACTGGTCCGCACAGCCGAAACCGAGATCGTGCGGCTGGCCAACGACACCGTGCGGAACCTGTCGAACGGCGACCTGTCGATCGAACTCGATCCGGCTGTGGACGGCCCCGATGAAGCATTCGCGCTCAAGGTGCGGCGCGACGATTCGCCGCCGATCGACGTGGCGTACCTGTCCGGCAGTCAGAAGTTCCGCGTGGCGATTGCCGTGGCGCTGGCTATCGGCCGGTTCGCCGCCGGGCAAGCGAGGCCGCTGGAGTGCGTCATCATCGACGAGGGCTTCGGCAGCCTCGACAAAGACGGCCTGCAAGCGACGGCCGAGGAGTTGAACAACCTGAAGCAGCATCTGCGGCGGATCATTCTGGTGTCGCACCAGGAAGACTTCACCAGTCACTTCCCGGTCGTGTACCGCCTGAGCAAGGGCGAGCACGGCACCATCGCAGAGAAGGAACGCCGCGGGTAGCCTTACGCCGCGGTTCGGCGGTCGTCGCCACCGGCGCGGTGCCAGGTGCCGTTCCGCCAGACCATGACCACTTCTTGCGAGCCACGCCAGACGACGCAGTAGCTGCCGTAGGCGACCTTCACCGACCAGCCGTGGCGGCGGAGGAGTTCAGGGTTCGGAGAGTCCACGTAGGGAAACGGAAGGGGAGTGTTCACGGGTCGCTCTCCGGTTACTGAGGAACGGAACTGTAACCAATAGGGCAAATCTATTTGCAGGGAGAGGGGAAGATCATCGACCGCAGCGGGATTCCGCCATCACACAAAGGTGTAAGGCACAGATCGGGACAGGCTTCGCCGGTCGGTGCAATCCGAACCACCCTTTCACTTTCACCATCATCTCACGACTGGGCGGGCAACCAACGGGGCCGCCCCGGTCACGCCCATCAGGCCGGCCGGCACCGGTTGCGGCACGGCGGGCGCGTCGCCGTTCGTCCACTGGAACGCCTGCGTTGGCAGCAGGGCGGGCGGCGTCTCGGGTGCGTCCGGTTCGTTGTCGCGGACGAAGCTCGGTAGCTGCGTGAACGTCGTCGGCAGTTCCTCGCCGGCCAGTTCCGTGCGCCGGCGGATCGACCCGGAACTGTACGGCCCACTGCCGAGCACCCAGCGGTCTTTCTGCCGGCTGATGTCTTCCACCAATCCCGACTGCCACACGGCCCGCCCGGTGACGCGGTTGTACGCGAAGGCCGCGATCTTCGCGACGCCCTTCTGGTCGGTGCGTTTGTAGAGGGCGATCTCCGGAATGTTCGTCGGCACGCCGGGCACGAGGGCCGGCACCGACAGCGCCGGCGAGCCGAACAAAAGCGAGTGCCGGTCGGTGCCGATGCCGCCGGTGCGAACCTCGACGACGTACACGGCCAGATTCTTCTCCTCCATGACCAGCGCGCCGTGAGCGAGCAACTGCTGGCGGACGGAGCTGATGAGGTAGCCCTTATCGACGACTTCCTTGTCGATCATGGCCACATCGAGGAAGACGGCCTTGCCCTTGAGCGGCGAGAAATCGAGTTGCCCGACAGCCCGGTCCACGGCCTGCGAAATGAGGAGCATTTCGGTAGCGGCGCGGGTCGTGTCGGTCGTCCGCGTCGTGCCGCAGCCGGCCGCGATGAGCGAGAGCGAAAGAAACAGCCACCGCCACGCCATGCGTATCCCCGTGAGCAACGCAGGACGATAGCGGCGGCCTGCGGGGCGGTCAAGGCCACGGTAATGCAGGTTCGATGAGAACCTCGGACATGATTCTGTGAAGCGGGTCGTTTGAAAATGCAGAGTTGGGCTATCCCCATGGACG
>JBBQCQ010000566.1:0-3361 GCA_038318835.1 Gemmatales bacterium
CCCAATCGATGGAGGCTCTGGTTGATCATATCTGCGTTAGCGGTGCGATGGGGCTAACGCTTTTCTCTCACACGATTCTGAGGAATCGTGCTGTTCTCAACCCGCCACCTGCCCGGAGAATCCGTCACCGGGCGGAAGGACTGCCTGAAAGTATAGCCATCAATAAGTAAAATCGATGAAGAGCGTGTGAACGGGGCACGTAAATTCCGTTGTCCCCATTCTTATCCGGCTGCCCTCGAAAGACACGTGTGCTCTACCTCGACCACAACGCGACGACGCCGGTGCTGCCCGCCGCCTGGGACGCGATGCGGCCGCTGATGGCGGAAGCGTTCGGCAATCCGTCGTCGTCGCACGCGGCCGGCCGACAGGCGCGGCGGCACCTCGAAGACGCCCGCGAAACGGTCGCGCGTTTGCTGGGTGCGCTGCCAGAGGAAGTGATCTTCACCAGCGGGGCCACTGAGGCGAACAACCTCGCGCTCTTCGGCCTGTGCGGCGAACCACCGGGGCGGATCGTGGCGTCGCCGTTGGAACACCCGTGCGTGATCGAACCGCTGAAGCAACTCGCGGCGCGGGGCTTTGAAATCGAGTGGCTGAAGGTGGACGGCCGGGGGATCGTCGAACCGGGCGAACCTGCGGAGCGAATTCTCCTGACGCTTCAACTCGCCAACCACGAGACGGGAGCGATCCAGCCGGTTCGCGAGTTCGCCAAGCTCGGCGGTCGCCTTCACACCGACGCGGCCCAGGTCGTGGGCAAGATGCCGGTGAACTTCCGCGACCTCGGTGTGACTGCGCTGACGCTCTCCGGACACAAGTTTCGCGGGCCGAAGGGCGTCGGGGCGTTGTTGCTGAAGAAAGGCACCCAACTCCGGCCGTTGCAGTTCGGCGGGCACCAGCAGCGCGGCCACCGGCCCGGCACGGAACCCGTCGCGCTCGCCGTGGGCATGGCCGTGGCCCTCGAACACGCGGTCAAGTTCATGAGTGACACCGCGGCGTCACTCATGCGCCTCCGGCAGCGGTTGCTCGACCAACTGCTGGCCGCCGTGCCAGTGGTCGTCGTCAATGGGCCGCTGCCCGGCGACGCCGATTCGCTGCCGACGACGCTGAACCTGTCGTTCCCTGGCTGCCGGGCGGACTTGCTGTTAATGAGCCTGGACCTGGCCGGCGTGGCGTGCTCAACGGGGTCGGCCTGTTCGAGCGGTTCGCTGTTGCCGTCGCCGGTGCTGGCCGCGATGGGCGTGCCCGACGACATCCTCAAGTCCGCCCTGCGATTCAGCCTCGGCGAGACGACGACGGAAGCCGACATCGACGCGGCGGCCGAGCGAATCGGCGCGTGCGTCAAGGGTGCGCGACGAGCGACCGGGACTGCGTACTGAGCGTCACTTCCCGCCACGCAGGGCCGAACTTCGGGTCGGCGAGGTCGCGGAGCAAGTCCGCCACGGCTGCCCGGTAGTTTGGGAACACTGGCACGTCTTCGGCCCGTGGCGGGTCCACCTTCGCGGCGGCGGGCAGGCTTTCGTAGGGAATCTTCGGGTAGCGGTGGTGCAGGTCGTGGTAAGGCTCGTGCATCACCGATTCCGACATCACCCGGCCCGGCCAGCCCGGCGGGCGGATCGCGCGGGTCAGCGTCGCCCAACTGTCGCCGGTCAGGCCGATGTGTTCAATGTACTTCCGCCAACTCTGGATGTTGCCTGCGAGGTAGGCCGGGAGGAGATAGCCGAGGAAGAAGTACGCGAACACGCCATACCAGAGTGTTACCGCGGTGACACTGCCCCACACCACGAACGGGGCGAGGACTTCGGCCCAGATCATCCGCTTCCGGCTTCGGCCAACATAGATGCGCGAGCTGGGGCGGACGTAGGACCGCAGGTACAGGAACGGCGTGTAGAGTGTGCCGAAGAAGAGTTCGCCGACGGCCGCCAGGCGACGCTTCCAGCGGAGTTGGGTCGGGTCGGTGAACGGCCAGAATTCCTCGTCCCGTAGGGTGCCGAGGTGGGCATGGTGCCAGTGGTGCAGTTCGCGATACAGCGACAGGCTGATGAACGCTTGCAGGCCGATCACGCGGCCGAGGTACTCGTTGAGCGGCCGCCACGGGCAAAGGCTCCCGTGGGCGGCCTCGTGGAACGCGATCACCAGCGAGTGGGATAACAGCGTGTTCGCCACGACCAGCGGCACGATCGCCCAGTACAGGCCGGCGAACAGGCAATACGCCGTTGTGGCCGCGAGCACGTAGAACAGGGTGCCGAAGCCGAGGACGAACCACGTCCCCCGCCAGCCGGGGCGGTGCAGGTCGCGGAGGGTTTGCTTTTCGATGTGCGTCATGGTGGTAGAGACGTTATACGAGGCCGAGTCGCCGTAAACGCCCCACTTTCACTCGCCTCCGCCGGCCCGACCGCAACTTCTCTGCCAACAACCACTTCGGCACGGTCATTCCGCCGGGATTGCGATTGTTCGGAGATGCATTTTTTGCTAGAATTCCTGATGAAATGACGTTACTTGCCCCTCCCTGGAACGACGTGGTCCGCGTGCCGGAAAACCGTTCCGCGGTGCGGGCGGTCTGGCAACTCGGCCGCGACCTCGAACGCTCGCGGCGGGCCGTGTCGCCGCTCTTGCTGCACGGCCTTCCCGGCACGGGCAAGACCACGCTCATCGACGCGCTCGTGCAATCCGTCACGGAATCGCCCCGCGGCCACACCGTGCAGATCGTGGCCGGCAACGACCTCGATTCCCGCCCACAGGAAGGCGAAGAAGCGACTGCCGCCGGACCGTGGCCGGAACTCGTCGGGTGCGACCTGCTCATCGTGGAAGACGTGCAGCACCTGCCGCCGCGGTCGGCCGACCTGGTCGGCCGGGTGCTGGATTTGCGCAGCCGCTCTCGCCGACCGACGGTGTTCACGGCCAGCGCAGGGCCGGCGGTGCTGTTGAATCTGCCGCGCCGCCTGGCCAGTCGCCTGTCGGCGGGGCTGGTCGTGCCGCTGGACGCCTTCTCGCCGAAGTCGCGATTGAAGTTACTGAGCTTCCACGCCGACCGCCTCAGCATCAAGCTGACGGCCGACGCTCGACGCTGGCTTGCGGACCGACCCGCGAGTGGCTTCCGCCCGGTGCTTGGGATGCTGAACACGCTGAAGGGGCCAGCCCGCCAGTCGATGCGGCCGCTGACGGCGAAGCAGGTGGCGAAGCTTCTCGCGAACGACAACACGAACCCGCCCATTGTGGCCGGGATCGTCGCGGCGGTGGCCGCTTCCTTCGGTGTGACGCCGAAGGAATTGCTCGGCGCGTCGCGGCTGAAGACCGTGATGCTCGCTCGGCAGACGGCAATCTACCTGGCTCGCACCGTCGGCAAGCTCTCGCTGCCAGCCCTTGG
>JBBQCQ010000567.1:0-3360 GCA_038318835.1 Gemmatales bacterium
GTAAGGGAAGTCCTTTCCCGGAGACATCGCCCTTCGCCGCGACCTGGCCGGATGCCGGCACGCCGCCCGACGTGCTGGTCGGGCGGGTATTATTCTCGACCGCGTAGTTGCCGTAGAACGCCTTCGGGTCGAAGCGAACGCTGGGCGAGGTCGGACTGCCGGTCGGGGTGGTGCCGGTCACGATCGCCGGCAGGCCGAGGGCGACCGGAGCGGGGGCAACACCGTTGGTGTCCACACCGAAGGAAAGCGAATCGTGCCAGTGAAAGTTCTGGGGCAAATTCCCGTTCACGTTGACGCCAGCGCTCGGAGCTGCGAAGGATGATTCGCCAAGTCTACTGTATAAAGTCGTATTGCCTGACGACTTACCATCGGCCGGCTTTGCTGCGGCCCAATCTGTCACGAAATCCGTTCGATCAACGGGAAGACCTACCTTTAGTTCGGAGTCCAGGCCCTTGTCGATGTTGGTCAGACCGAGCTTTCTCTCTTCCTCATCACCACCTAGAAATCGCACCGTTCCGTATCCCTGAGCATTCGGTTTGAACATACTCATCGATGAATCCAAGGAAGTGAGTTCACCCCGACTGTCGACAGCTTCTCGATTCATCCGACTCCACGCGAACCCCTCGCCTGGCATCGGCAGGCCGCCGTTGGCGACCAGGAAAGCTCCGCCCGCAGCAAGGCCGCCGATCAGCAGCGACGCGGCCAGCCCCGTGACGACTCGGCGTCGCCAGATACCGCGGCGGGGGGCGGCGAGCATCGTGGGCGTTCGCAGTGCCTGCACGGTACGGTCTTCGAGCATCGGCCCTGGCCGCACGCCGGCGAAGAGGTTCGCGAGTCCAGCGTCGAAGGCCCGCGCCGCTTCCACGGCCGACGTACACTCGACGCACTCGCGGACGTGCGTCTGAAAGCGTTCCGTCTCGGCCGCGTCGAGGCCGTCGGCGAGGAAGGCGGCGATCTGTTCTTGAACCCAGGAATGTTCGGTCATGGTTGCACCTTCAGCGTAAGTCGTCGGGCATCCGCTCGCGGAGCATTTTTAGCCCGCGATGCAGAAGGCCCCGGAGTGAGCCGTTAGTGAGGCCGAGTTGCGTACCGATGGTCTCGCAGTCGGCCCCGGTGATGTATCGCAGCGTCAGCGGCAGCCGGTACTCGTCCGGCAGCGACCGCAGCACCGCCAGCACTTGCTCGCGGCGTTCATCGCACTCGACATGGTCGGGCCGGTCCACGGCCGCGAGCGTCCGCAGTTCCACATCGGTCCGCGGAGGGGCGGCTCGCTTCTGCCGTAGGTCGTGCCGGGCCGCGTCGGTGACGACGTTGTGGGCGATGGCCAACAGCCACGGGCGGAAGCCGTCGGGGTTCCGCAGGCGGGCGAGCGAGCGGTACGCGAGGAGGTAAGTTTCCTGCACCAAGTCTTCGGTACGGTGCGTGTCGCCGGTGTCGAGGTAGATGCGAGAGAAGACGAGGCGGGACGTCCGCCGGACGAGTTCCTCGAACCCGCCGCGTTCCCCACGACTCGCCCGTCGGACGAGGTCGGCATCACTCTCGCTCATGGCTGTCACACTAGAGGAGACGACAGGCGGAGGGAAAGCGCACGAAAAAGCCCACCCGTCGCGACGGGTGGGCTTTCAGGCCCAAAAAAGATCACGCGTCTTCGAGGTAGAACAGCACATCGCTCAACTGATCGCAGGCTTGCGTCAGGTCGCCCCATCGGCGGTCGGTCAGGGCCGTTTGGACTGCGTCTGTCAAGCGGCGAAGCTCTTCCTGGTCCGGCTCGGCCGCCTTCGCGATGATCCGCTCGGCCTTCTCCAACAGGGCACGGGCCTGCACCGATTCGCGCTGCCCCTCCTGCGGGCCGGGGGCGAGCGTCGGCATCTCCGAAAAGGCCGACGACAACGGTTGCTCCGCGACTTCCGCCCCGTCTTCGCCCGCGTCGGGTTCGCCCCAGAGGCGTTCGAGCCGCTGTTGCGCGGCCTGTCGCTCCTCCACCGCGAAGCGGGCCATCGCGTTCTCGATGGTGATCTGCTTCACGAGGCCGGTCGATTTCTCGCGCGCCGACACTTTCAGCACGCCGTCGAGGTTCAAGTTCAGTTCGACCACCAACTGGTTGCCGGCCGGAACACGGGCGAGACCTTCGATAAAGAACTTGCCGACGCGGTGGTTCCGCCGCACGTCCTGACTCTCGCCCTGGAAGACATCGATCTCGACCCGCGGCTGGTTGTCCGTCACAGTGCAAAAGACTTCACTGCGTCCGGCCGGCAGCGGCGAGTTGCGGGTTATGATCGGCGCGAACCGGAACTCGTTCGGGGCAAACGTGTAGTCGGTCGGGTGTTCCAGGCACTTGATGCCGAGCGAGTGCGGCGTGATGTCCACGAGGACGGCGTCCACCTTCTGCTTGCCGACGATGGCCGCCTGCACGGCCGCCCCCATCGCCACGCACAGGTCGGGGTTAATCTCGCGGTGCGGCGGTTGGCCCAAACGCGCTTCGAGCAACCGGCTAATCAGCGGCGTTCGCGTGCTGCCACCGACGAGGACGACCCGCTCGACTTGCGACGCCGTCAGGCGGGCGTCGTCGAGCGACTTCTGCACGTGGTCCATCGTGCGGTCGATTAGCGGGCGGATCAGTTCCTCAAATGCCGATCGCTCGATCTCGACGTTCAGGTGCAACGGCACGTCGTCCTTCTCCGCGATGAACTCTTCCTCGATGCGCACGATGGCGTGGTCGGACAGTTTCTTCTTCGCGTCCTCGACGGCCCTCAACAATCGCGCGCGGCTGACGTTGTTCTCCCGCAGGTCGATCGCATACATCTCCTGAAAGTCGTCGGCGACGTGATCGAGAAGTAGTTCGTCAAAGTCGTCGCCACCGAGTTGCGTATCGCCGTGGCTGGCTAGCACCTCGAAGACGCCGGCTTCCTGCTGCACGATCGACACGTCGAACGTGCCGCCGCCCAGGTCGTAGACCAGGAACCGCTCCCGCTGCTGTTGTTCCGGGTTATACACTAGCGCCGCGGCCGTCGGCTCGTTGAGAATGCGGACGACCTCCAGCCCCGCGAGCGCGCCGGCTTCGCGGGTGGCCTGCCGCTGGCTGTCGTTGAAGAATGCCGGCACGGTGCCGACGGCCTTCGTCACCTCCTGGCCGTTGAAGGTTTGGGCACGCTCTTTCAGCGTGCGCAGGATCATCTCCGAGATTTCCTGCGGCGTATTATCCGTCTCGCCGAGGCGGACCTTCGCGTCTTGCCCCATCTTCCGCTTGATCGACTTGATCGTGCGTTCCGGGGCCAGCCCCCACTGGTTGCGGGCGGGCTTGCCGACGAGCAGTTTGCCATCATCGGATAGGCCGACAACCGACGGCAGGATCGGGTCTCC
>JBBQCQ010000568.1:0-3355 GCA_038318835.1 Gemmatales bacterium
GACCCGCTTGCCGCGGAGGATGTCGAAGTTCAAATCCTCGAACAGCACCTTGTCGCCGAACCGCTTCGCCAGATCTTCGACGTGGAAGACGATGTCGCCGGATCGTACGGCGTCGCCGAGGTGGATGTTCGGGCCGCTCACCTTCGTCGGCCGGTCGAAGCGGTCGAGCTTGTCGAGCGTCTTCATCCGGCTCTGCGCCTGCTTCGCCAGTTGGCCGTAGTGTGCCCGGCGGATGTACTCTTCCTGCTTCTCGATGAACTCCCGCTGAGCTTCGTACTCTTTCAGCAATCGTTCGTGCTTTTCGTCGCGAAGGCGGACGTACTGCGTGTAGTTGCCAGGGAAGCTGCTGACGGTGTGGTTGTGTAACTCGAACGTCTTGTTCGTGACTTTATCCAGGAAGTAGCGGTCGTGGCTGACGACGATCATGCCCTGCGGCTGGCGGACGAGGTAGTCTTCCAGCCAGCGCGTCGTCTTGATGTCGAGGTGGTTGCTCGGCTCGTCGAGCAGCATCACGTCGGGAGCCGCGAGGAGAATCTTCGCGAGCAAGAGCCGACGCTGCTGACCGCCGCTGAAGGTGTTCACGTCGCGGTCGTAGTCGGCCGGCTGGAAGTTCAAGCCGGAGAGCACTTCCTCCACCCGGCTGTCGAGGTGGAAGCCGTCCTGCGATTGCAGTTGCTCGTGCAGGCGGTCGTACCGGTCGGAGAGTTGCTTTTGCTCGGCCTCGGTCGTGACCACGGCCATCAACTCGGCCACGTGCAGGAACTCGTTCTGCGTGGCCAGCAGTTCGTCGAAGGCCGACTTCGCCTCTTGAAAGATCGTGCGGCCGGCCGGGAACTCGGCGACCTGCCGCAGCGTGCCGAGGCGTGCCCCGGCGTGCAGTTGCACCTTGCCGGTGTCGAACAGGTCCGGCTCGGCGATGGCTTTCAGGAGTGTGGTCTTGCCCGCCCCGTTCGGGCCGACGAAGCCGACCCGCTCGCCGGTCCGCAACTCGAACGACACGCCCTCGAATAGCGGCGTCGCGTCGTACCCGCGGGACAAGTTCGTGCCGGACAGAAGCAGCATGATCGCCCACCAAAAACGACGCAACCCGGCAGGGCCGCCGCCGGGCTGAACCACGATCCACCGCGGGCCGTTATCGCTTGCCCTTCTTTGTGCTGCGGAGCTTGTGCTTGCGGGCGCGAACACGCTTCTTATTGGCGTTGCGGAGCGACTTCGACTTATGCTGAATGCCCATGACGGTTCCCGACGGTCGGAGGATAAAAATACCAGACGGGTAGTGTATGGGAATCGTCCACCGGTGCCACCCGCCCTCAAGGGCGGGCCGACACCGCTTCGCGGAAAGCCCCGGGAACGGGGCTATTTGATCTCGCCGATGCTGTACGCATCGAACATCGGCGCGAAGTCGGCTTTCGCGGTGTTCACACCGATCACGCCAGCTTGCACACTCTTGTCGAGTTCCGCGTCGAGCGACTTCAACTCGTTCCACGTCTTGCCGCTGTCCTCGGTCACGGCCGCCGAGAAGGTGTTCCCCTTCCGCTTCAGTCGCAGCGTCGCGGCCTTCTTCGGGTCGAGCTTGCCATCTTCCGGCGTGCCGTACTTCACGAACTCGCCGTTGCGACGCAGCTCGAAGCTGATGTAGCACGGCGGTTCCTCGTCGCCACGGCGGAACATCGCCCGTTCCAGGCGGACGTAGTTCTTTTCGTCCTGCCAGATCAGGAAGCCCGCCCCCCAGAAGGCGACGTTGCGTTCCGTCCCGCCCTCGGCCCCGGCTGGCACCTCGAACGCACCGACAGTCACGTCCATCTGGAAGTCGCCTTCGATCGGTTTCAGCACACGCGGGGCGTTCATCGGGGCGTTCAGTTCGGCACTCAGGTCGTGCGGTTCCTTGCCGCCCGGCACGGTGATTTTCAGCTTCGTGCCGGTCACGTCGAACTTACAATCCTTGGCCGGATCGACAGCCTTGCCCCACGCGGCGAGCGCGTCCTTCGGGGCCAGGGCACCGAGCGCGAGCAGGGGGCAAGCGACGAGCAAGAGCAGGGAAAGGCGTGTCATGGGAGAGTCTCCGCGGGAAAGAGCCATGCAATATCGACGACATTCGACAGTTGGCGTTGCATGGATTGCGCACGATCCTAACATGGAACAGGATATTCCGTCTCCCAGAAACCATGACGCTGTTACGAGGCAATACTCTGATGGGCAAACCCCAGGATCGCAAAAGTTCCGACGCCGAAGCCGCACACCCGTGGCGGAACGCCGACGCCCTCGAAACCTACGGCGTCAAGAACTGGGGGAAAGGCTACTTCGGCATCAACAAACTCGGCCACCTGACCGTTCACCCGCAGAAGGCCGGCGACCACTCCATCGACCTGAAAGAACTCGTCGATCAACTCCAGCACCGCGGCATCCAGTTGCCGATTCTGCTTCGCTTCTCGGACATCCTCCAGCACCGCATCGGCGAGATTGGCGGCGCGTTCAAGAAGGCCATCGACGAGTACGGCTTTCAGGGCAACTACGCCTGCGTTTACCCGATCAAGGTGAACCAGCAGCGGCACGTCGTCGAGGAAGTCTTGGCCTTCGGTAAGGAGCATGGCTTTGGCCTGGAGGCCGGCAGCAAACCAGAACTGCTCGCCGTGCTGGCTCTGACGAACTGCAGCGGTGACACGCCGATCATTTGCAACGGCTTCAAGGACGACGAATTCATCAAGATGGTGGTACTGGCCCGGAAGATCGGCAAGAACATCATCCCCGTGGTCGAGAAGTTCACCGAACTCGAACTGCTCGTGAAGTACATGGAGGAACTCGGCGTTCGGCAACCGCTCGGCGTGCGCGTGAAACTCGCCAGCCGCGGGGCCGGCCGGTGGCGTGGCTCGGCCGGCTATCGCTCGAAGTTCGGCCTGACACTCACGGAAGTGTTGGAAGCCTACGAGTACCTGAAGGCCCGCGGCTTCGACGACTGCCTGCAGATGACGCACTTCCACATGGGCAGTCAAGTCTCGAACATCCGCAAGGTGAAGGACGCGCTGACGGAAGCGGCGCGCGTGTACGTCGAGTTGTACCGCATCGGTGCGGGGCTGAAGTACATCGACGTGGGCGGCGGCCTCGGCATCGACTACGACGGCTCGCAGACGGACTTCGAGTCGAGCATGAACTACACGCTACAAGAGTACGCCAACGACGTGGTGTTCCGCATCAAGAGCGTGTGCGATGAAGCCGGCGTGCCGCACCCCACCGTGATCTCCGAATCGGGCCGGGCCGTGGTCGCCTATCACAGCATGCTGGTCTTCGACGTATTGGGAACTTCGAACTTCGACCGTTGCGAGGCCCCGGACGAGTGCCCTTCCGAAGCCCCGCAGCC
>JBBQCQ010000569.1:0-3348 GCA_038318835.1 Gemmatales bacterium
AGTTCGAGCGGCTCGGCGTCTTCCCGTATTCGCTCGAACCCGACACGCCAGCCGAGAAGCTCGACGGGCATATCCCCGAGGACGTAAAGCAGGCCCGCGTGGCCGGCGTCATGGAACTGCAACAGCCGATCGCCTTCGACTACGCCGCGAAGCAGGTCGGCAAGGAACTGACGGTGATCGTGGACGGCCCCGACCCGGAGTTCGCCAACCACGTCCGCGGCCGCACGACGGCCGACAGCCCAGACATCGACTGCGAAATCCGCATGAAGGCCAAAAACCTCCGCCCCGGCGACTTCACGAAGGTGAAGGTGACCAGCGCCGACGCCTACGACCTCGCCGGCCGCGCCGTCGGCAACCCGTGGTGAGTGGGCGAGAGAATTGGCCACCGATGAACAGGGATAAAACCGATTAACCGCAGAGGGCACGAGAGGGCACATGAGGAAAGGCGGAGACATTCAAAATTGATTTTTTGAAAACTCTTTTGGCTTTCCTCATGTGCCCTCTGCGGTAAAATCGGCTTTCGTTTTATCCGTGTTTATCGGTCGCCAATTTCTCTTCGAGGACTTCGCCGTGCGTGCCCTCCTCTGTTTCCTCCTGTTGACTTCAATCGCGAATGCGGCGGACCCGAAGGTGCGGGCCGGAGCGTTCGCTATCGACGTGACGCCCGAACAGTTCCCCATTTCCGTCAACGGCGGCTTCTCCGATATGCAGGCGAAGTCCGTCACCGATCGCCTGCACGCCCGGTGCCTGGTGCTGGACGATGGCACCACGAAGCTCGCCCTCGTCGTCGTCGATAGCTGCATGTTGCCCCGCGACTTGATCGACCGGGCGAAGGAACTGGCCGCCGCGAAGACTGGCATCCCGGTCGGGCACATGCTCATATCGGCGACGCACACGCACACCGCCCCGACGAGTACCGCCGTCTTCCAGAGCGAGCCGGACGCGAAGTACGTCGCATGGTTGCCGGGCAAGATCGCCGAAGGAATCGCGACGGCGCACGCCAATCTCGCGGCCGCGGAATTCGGCTGGGGCACGGCCGACGAACCGGGGCAGGTGTTCAATCGCCGCTGGTGGATCAAGCCCGGCTTCGAGAATCGCGACCCCTTCGGCGGTATTACCGACCTTGTTCGCATGAACCCCGGCGCTCAGAACCCGGCCCTGCTTCAATCTGCTGGCCCGGTGGACCCGGCCGTGTCGATCCTCGCCGCCCGCACACCCGGCGGCAAGCCGACGGCTCTGTTCGGCAACTACTCGCTGCACTACGTCGGCGGTCTGCCCGCACTCTCGGCCGACTACTTTGGCGCGTTCTCTGACAGCGTCGGCGGCAAGGTGAACGGCGGCCCGGCGTTCGTCGCCGGCCTGTTCAACGGCACCAGCGGCGACGTGAACAACATCAACTTCCGCGAAGCCGCCCTCCCGGCCAAGCCCGGCGAGCGCATCCGCATCGTGGCCGACGCCGTGACCACCGCGGCGAAGAATGCCTACGACAGGGTGAAGTTCACCGACAATCTCACGCTGGCCGTCGCGGAAGCCGAGATCGAGTTGAAGGTTCGCAAGCCGACGGCCTCGGAGTTGAAGCGGGCGGAACTGATTCTCGCGGGCATCGATTCGCGGGCACTCAAGGGGGCCGACGAAGTCTACGCCCGCGAGACTACGCTACTCGCGAAGTACCCCGACACGGTGAAGCTGAAACTACAAGCAATGCGGGTCGGCGGTCTCGGCATTGTCGGCATCCCGTGCGAGGTGTTCACTGAGATCGGCCTCGAAATCAAGCGGCGGTCGCCGGTGCAGCCGACGTTCGTGGTGTCGCTCGCCAACGGGTACAACGGCTACTTGCCGACGCCGCAGCAGCACCGCTGGGGCGGATACGAAACGTGGCGGGCACGGTCGAGTTACCTGGAAGTGACTGCGTCGGACACGATCACGAAAACGGTGTTGGAGTTGTTGGCGAAGGTCGCGAAATGAAAAACGGCGGGCGACCCATATGTGGATCGCCCGCCGTTTTGTTGTGCCACGGGTTCCGGCCCGCGACACAATGCCTCTTCCGCTCCAGCCCCGTTCCGAGAGACTGCTTCGGATATGAGTGTGTGAGAAGCAAGGCCCGTGCCAGGTCGAATTTCATCCCGATTGGTCTTGAACTGACCACTTTCCGGGTCTGCCTCGGCAACTTTTACAACCATAACCCCGCGTTCTGAAAAATCTGCCGGCAGGATCGCGTGTAAGAAGTACCGGGCGAAAGCCCAGCGACGGCCGTCGCTCGGCTTTCGCCCGGTACTTCACTCTACCAGGATCACTCGCAGGTCCATCACGTTCGTGCCAGTCAGGCCACTGCGGATCAAGCTGTCGGTCGAGTCGAAGAACGGGTAGGCATCGTGAGCGGCCAGCGCGGTTGCCGTGGACAGACCGAGACGCGCCGCCGCCAGAAGTGTGTCCTGAGTGGCCACCGCCCCGGCCGCGTCGGTTGGGCCGTCTTCGCCGTCGGTGCCGGCACTCAGGACTGTCACGCCGGCCATGCCGTCGCGGCCGAGCTTGTCCAGCACCGCCAGCACGAATTCCTGATTGCGGCCCCCCTTGCCCGTTGTCCCGCTGAGCGTCACTGTCGTCTCGCCGCCGAGCAAGATGCACGCGGGCGGTGCCACCGGCTGGCCGCGCTCGCGGATGCTCCGCACGATGCCGGCGATGGCCGTCGCGACTTGCCGCGTTTCGCCTTCGATGAAGGGGCCGAGGTCGAGGACCGTATAGCCGTGGAGCGCGGCCCGCGTCTTGGCTGCGTCCAGGGCGTGCGTGTTCGAGGCGATGACCACGTTCCGCACGTTGGCCGGCAGCTGCTTCGGCGTCTCGGGCACTTCGCCCTTCGCCCCGCGTTCAAGGTGTGCGACCACCCGCGGCGGCGACTTCTCGCGAAGTGCGTACTTGTCCAGCACGGCCAACGAATCGGCGAACGTCGTCGGATCGGCGGCAGTCGGCCCGGAGGCGATCACATCGAGCGGGTCGCCGACCACGTCGGAGATGATGAGGCTGATGAGCAGTTTGCCACGGAACGCTTCGGCGAGCCGCCCGCCCTTGACCCGCGACAGGTGTTTGCGGACGGCGTTCATCTCGTTGATCGTCGCGCCGCTGGCGTGCAACAACTTCGTCACGGCCTGCTTATCTTCGAGCGAAACGCCCTCGACGGGGGCGGGAAGTAGTGCCGACCCACCACCAGACAGCAAACAAAACGCGAGGTCGTCCGGCCCCGCCGCCGCAAGCAGTCGCAGCATCGCGTCGGCCCCCTCGACGCCCGCGGCCGTCGGGTGATTGCTCCCCGCCGGCCGGGCGGGGTGCAGGCGAATGCGGGTCGTGGTCTGC
>JBBQCQ010000570.1:0-3344 GCA_038318835.1 Gemmatales bacterium
GACGCTCGTGGCCAACCTCCCGGGCAGCTTGAAGCGAATGAGTTTGAACTACTACGTGCGGTCGATGATGTACAATGAGGCATCCGCCATGGCGGACGTGCCGGCAGACCAACTGGAAGTCTACGACCCGGTCACACCGACGACCGCGTGGGTGGTGTTACTGGCTGCCTCGGTCGCGCTCACGCTTGTCGGCATGTGGTGGTTCGCGAAGCTAGAACCGAAGGACGACATGTAGCCGGGCTTGCCCATAAGGGACAACAATGACGGAACTCATCGAGAATCAACCGCCCCGGCACGGGTACCGGGGCGAATCTGCAACGCCGACGCCGAGCTTGACGCGGCCGCACGGGCTGACGCTGGCCGTCAGCCGCGAAGTCGGCTCTCGTGGCGGCAGCATCGCCCGCCGTGTGGCCGAACGACTGGGCTGGCAACTGTTCGATCAGGAGGCACTCGACTTCCTCACCCGCGACACCGTCGCCCGTGAAGAGTTGCATGCCGATTTGCCGGTCGGGGCGAAGGAGTGGGCTGAGTTTCAACTTGCCCGGCTGCTTGCCCGGAACATCATCGCGAAGGAGGCCGATGCCGTTGATACGGTCGGCCTCATGCTCGCGCTCGCGGCCCGTGGCGAGACGGTCATCGTCGGCCGGGGGGCCGGGTTCGTGCTGCCGGCGAAAACGACGCTGCACATCCGCGTGGTCGCCCCGTTCCGGGATCGCATCGCTTACCTGGGCGACCTGCTGCGGCTGTCGCCGGAAGCCGCCGCTGCCGAAGTGACGGGCCGCGAAGACCGCCGGCAGGAGTACCTATCGCACTTCGTCACCCCGACCACCGAGGCGACCGCCTTTGACCTGGTGCTGAACTCCGGCCGCCTCGGCGTTGAGGCCAGTGCGGCCCTCATCGAACATCTCGTCCGCGACCGGCACGTGGCCGCGGGCGATCTGCCCCGCGAATCCCCGGACGCCGCCTGATGGACACGTTCGCTGCCTTCCGCGATGCCGCGCGGTCGCTCGCCCCGGAGGTGGCCGTGATCCTCGGTTCGGGCCTGGGGGCGGTCGTCGATCGCGTTTCCGTGGTTGCCGAAATGGGGTTCGCCGACATCCCCGGATTTGCCGCCCCGACGGTCCACGGCCACGGCGGGCGGGCGATCCTCGGCCGCTGGGCGAACGTGCCGGTGTTGGTTTTTCAGGGGCGAATGCACTTCTACGAAGGGCACACCTGGGAGCGGGCGACGGCCACCGTGCGGCTCGCGGCCGAGGTCGGCGTGAAGGTGCTGCTGTTGACGAACGCGGCCGGCGGCATCCACGACGACCTGACCCCGGGCAGCCTCATGCCGATACGCGGCCACTTGAAATTCCTCGACCGCGAGGCCTGGAAGCGACCCGTCGAGACGACTTCGGTTTATTCTTCGCGATTGCTCGCACTTCTTCCCGACACGTTCCCCGGCACCTATGCCGCCCTCACGGGGCCAACCTACGAGACGCCCGCCGAGATTCGCGCATTGCGAGCGATGGGGGCCGATGCCGTCGGCATGTCCACGGCCGTCGAGGCGGAAACCGCTGCGAATCTAGGGCTGGAAGTGGCCGCGATCTCGTGCATCACGAACAAGGCGGCCGGTCTATCGGCCGGTGGCCTGGCGCACGCCGAGGTGCAAGAAATCGCCGGGAACCCGGCCGTGGTTGGGCGAATGATGAACTTGTTGGAGCAGCTGATCGTAGAAGGGAGGCCGGGAATCTCTTGAATCGACGGGCGTCTCGGTTTACCGTGGTGAAACAGTCCATCCGACACGGCAGGGTCCGGCTCATGAGTACCGACGGCAATTTGCACGAACTCGCACACGAGTACTTCCAGATCAAGCGACACGGCGACATGGCCGTTCTCGTGCCCTCGCCAGAAGTCGAGAACCTGCCGGACACGATCATCAACACGGCCGCCCAGATGATCCTGGCCCCGCTCAAGGCCGACCCGCCGACGAATCTCATCGTCGATCTGACCGGCGTTCGGTACTTCGGCTCGGCGTTCATCGCATTCCTGCTCCGGTGCCACCTGCCCGTGAAGCAACAGGGGGGCGAACTCGTCCTCGCCGGCGTGAACGACCGCATCCGCGAACTGCTGAAGACGACCGCCCTCGACACCCTGTGGGCGCTCTACACCACGCGCCAGGAAGCGATGGACGCGCTCGGCGGCTCGGACTGAGTCGAATCCTCATGTCTCCTTCGCTTTTTCCGTTCTACGCTTCCGGCACCCCGTCGGGAGCCTGTTTTGGGATCGCCTCTTCGTCTTCTTCCCCGAGCCGACCTGATTCAAACAGGGCCGGTCGATCACGCCGACTGGAATTACAAGCCGCACCTTGCGTGGGTGAGTCGGTCCCGCATTCGCCTGGTCGTGCGGATGCTGCCCGCCCGCGTCGGCCGGATTCTCGAAATCGGCTACGGCAGCGGCATCGTCCTGCCCGAGTACGCCGCCCGATGCTCCGACCTGCACGGCATCGACCCGCACCCTTACAACCGCGAAGTGACCGCCGCCCTGGCGCGGCACTCGATTCCCGCGACGCTCGTCTGCGGCACGGCCGAGGTATTGCCCTACGCCGCCGGCTTTTTCGACCGCGTGGTGGCCGTGAGTGCCATGGAATTCATCCCCGATCTAGCCGCCGCCTGCCTCGAGATCGTCCGCGTGCTCGCCCCGGACGGCCGATTCCTTGTCGTGACGCCTGGCCACTCACGCATCGTCGATCTTGGGCTGAAACTCCTGACCGGCATCAGCGCGAATCAGGACTACGGGGACCGACGACGACAGTTGCTGCCGACCCTGCTGGAGTACTTCCGGCCGCTCCGAGACGCAACCTTCCCACCGCTCGTCGGGGCGGTCGTGCCGCTGTATCGGGCGTTTGAACTCGTGCCACATATCGTTACTGGCGAAGTTGGCCTCGAACGTTGACAGTTCCGGGCAGAGTCTGCTGATACAAACGACGCCGCCCGCGGCACGAGTCCGCGGGCGGCGACGAAAGCGAGTGAGTCGCTCGAGTTACAGGCCGACTTGCTTCTTCAGGTCGGCGAGCTTGGACTTCACGGTTTCCATCGCCTTCTTCCACGTGTCCGGGTTGCCGGCCGCGGTCTTGGCTTCTTCGATCGCCTTCTTCAGTGTCGCGAGACCCGCCTCGGCGTTCGTCTTCGCTTCGCCGCTCAGCGTTTTGATCTTGTCCTCGACCTTCGGCAGATCGGCCGTCGCGGCGTCCACTTCCTTCTTGGCTTCCGCCGTCATTTCCTTGACCTGCTCGACCTTCGTTTCGCCCTGCTTCTTAACTTCGTCAACCTTCGTTTCGCCCTGCTTCTTAACTTCGTCAACCT